>JBFJYC010000179.1:0-6518 GCA_041622815.1 Spongiibacteraceae bacterium
ATTATTATGCTGCATCAGGGTACGCTCACGGTTCAGAGCGAGCTCGGTGAAGGCAGCGAATTTATTATTGAATTTCCAAAGTCCAGCGGCATAGTGAGTGAGACCATATGAGTGCGCCGAAAATACTTGTCGCCGAAGACGAGCCGCATATCGCGCGCATCATGAAGCATATTCTGGTCAAAGCCGGCTACGATGTGGAGCACGCAGCCAACGGCCTGCTCGCGCAGGCAGCGATACAGCGTAGTCATCCCGACTTGCTGATTACCGACATCTCCATGCCGAAGATGACCGGCCGCGAATTGTGCGCATGGATCAAAGCAGCACTGCCCGACCGCAAATTTCATATTATCGTTCTCACGTCATTGACCGAGCTGGAGCACCGGGAATGGAGCGCCAATATGGACAAGCTGATGTTCCTTGAAAAACCGGTCAGCGCAAAAAAGCTGCTGCCCATGCTCGAAGAATATTTCTCGCGCGAAAGCGACGGTTAGACATGTACAGCGAAGAACTCGCAGGCATCGACTTGTCGCCGCGTCAAACGCTGATTCAATCACTATTGGGTTTTGAAGTCAGTCTGGCGCTGACCGATAGCAGCGGTATTCTGCTGCACACCGCAGCCGCCGCAGGTTTCGACATTGCACCACACTGCGCCGCGCTGATCGCCTCCTCGGCAGAGGCTACCGGCGACCATATATGCTCAAGTGCCGCAACAGCCGATTCTCCGGCGCTGATCGGCGCACAAATCAAGTCCGAGCACGACGACACCATCGCCTGGCTGTTTATGTTCGGCAAAGAGCTGTTGTCGAAGCCGGAACTGGCACATCACCTACTCCTGCATGTCAGAGACGGACTGAGTCGCGAGATTCGCACCGAGCGCGAGCTCAATGACATGGCGACGGAGCTGACCATCCGCTACGACGAGCTGAATCTGGTCTATCAGGCAGACGACCTGATGAGCGCCAAGATTGCCGAGTTTGAGGCGCTGGAGCGGATTGCCGAACACTTTATTGAATTTCTCAGCATCGACGGTGCCATCCTGCACTTACCGGGAAAAAATATTGATATCCGTGAAGGTTTTGAGAGCAGCACCGACGAGCTTCGCCTGCAAGTCGACAATACGGTTTTGCCGCTATTACATAAACTGAGAGAAACAAAAAGCGCACTGGTGTTTAACCAGCTCGAACATATTGATTTCAGCGAACAGCCCTGTGACAGCAAACTTATCGCCGCCCCCATCTATACCCCGACCGGCGATGTCGACGGCATTTTACTGCTCGCGCGCAGTCCCGCTGCCGTAAGTTTTTCAAACAGCGACCGCAACCTTGCCGAAGTCATGTCGCGCCGTATTACACAGCTGCTGCAGGGCAGTTATGACGCACTCACCGGCTGTTTTAACCGCCAGGCCTTTGAACACCGTGTCGCCGCCGCAGTCTCCGATGTCCGAAGACGCAGCACCAGCCACTGCGTACTGAATGTCGACATTGATGACCTGCATGTCATCAACGAAATGGCCGGGTTCAGCGCCGGCGACACCGTGATCCGGGATATCGGTGAGTTGATCGGGCGCCAGCTGCGCGATGACGATTGCGTGGCGCGCCTCGGCGCCAACGAATTCGGTGTGCTGCTTAATGCCTGCCCTATCGAATACGCCGAGAAATGCGCTCAGAAAATCTGCGATGCGGTCACCCGGTACACGCTGGATTCCAGCGAAAAAGATATCTATGTCAGCGTCAGCATCGGTCTGGCGCCGATTTCAAAGCCCAACGAAAAGGTTGCAGATATCCTCAGCTATGCCGAGCTGGCTCAGCAGGAAGCGAAAGCGCTGGGCAAGAACCGGGTATACGGTTATTTCAAGCACCAGAAAGATATCGAGCTGCGCCAGGACCAAGTGAAGTGGGTGTCCAATATCCGTGCGGCAATCCGCGGCAACGAGTTTCGCGTCTACGCGCAGGAGATTGCCAGCCTGCGCAACTACCCCGATGAAAACCCGAAGGAAGTGCATTTTGAGGCGCTGATCAGACTGCAGGATAAGGACGGCAAAGTGCTGTCGCCGTTTGCCTTTCTACCGGCCGCCGAGCGCTATCGGTTGATGCCGGAAATCGACCGCTGGATGATGAATCAGACCCTGCGGGCGCTGGCGGCCCGTGCCGACGTCCTGCGCGACTGCTCGCTGACAGCATCTATCAATTTGTCGGGGCAGTCTATCGGCGATCCGCAGTTCACCGCGTTCGCACTCGATGCCATCGAGAAGTATCCGCTGCCGGCGGAAACCCTCTGCTTTGAAATCACCGAATCCGCTGCAATCGCCAATCTGGCGGCAGCGCGGCGCTTTATCGAAACATTCAGAGATTTGGGTGTGCGCTTTTCGCTGGATGATTTCGGCACCGGGCTAAGTTCATTCCAATACCTGAAAAGCATGCCGATCGATCACCTTAAGATCGATGGCTATTTTATACGCCGTATTCAGGAAGATCGTATTTCTGCTGCCATCGTCAAAGCGATTTACTATATTGCGGTGTCGATGAACCTGAAGACAGTTGCCGAGTATGTGGAAACCGATGATATCGCCAGAATACTGCGCAATGCGGGTATCGATTATGGTCAGGGTTACGGCATCGCCAAGCCGATACCGATCAGCGATTATCTCGACGGAAAAGGGCTGAGCACCGACAACGCCGGTGCAGGCAGAACGTCTCAATGAGTGAAGAACAAAACACAGAGGTATTACCGGTACAACGCTCCCGTGTCGGCGGTGTCACCTATCTTATTCCGCCCGAAAACCTGAATACACCGGAGCCAATCGAGCAACTGCGCATCGCAATTGAGAAGGCCAAGACCGCCTACGAGTGCGAAATCATTCTCGACATGAGCAATGTCGGCATGATCAACAGCGAAGCGCTGGAATTCTTACTGGATATTAAAGACGCGCTGGAACAGGCCGGCGGCTGGATAAAACTGGCGAAAGTGAATGCCACCATTCGCGAAATACTGAAACTCACCGGTCTCAGTCACAGCATCAACATCGTCACCCTGAGCAGTGATCCTCAACCCGACGCCGGGCCCGCCGCAAAGGCCGCGGATTCCGGCCAGCGTCTGCGCATGGGCGATATTCTGATCGAACGGCAGTTGGTCACGCCGCAGCAGATTGAATCGGCTATCGCGCTACAGAACACCACCGGTATTCGCCTGGGTGAGGTACTGGTCAAGAAAAAATGGGTCAGCGAGGCAGATATGTTGTCGGCGCTGGCGGTACAACTGGAAGTGGATTACTGCAAGCTGCGTATGGGCCTGTACGATCCTGAAACAGCAAGGCTGCTCAACAGAGAGGCCGCAACCCGCCTCGGCGTGCTGCCTTTATTCAAAGTCCGCGGCGAAGTCACCGCTGCCACCGCCGACCCGCAGGCGATTCCGGCGATTGAAGAAGTTGAGGAGCTGATGAAGTGCCGGGTCCGAACTGTGCTGGCGAGCCTGTCGGAAATCAGAAAGCACATCGACGAGTGCCATAGCGCTAGCGACAGCACTTACGACCTGCTGGCATCGCTGGATGCCGACCTCGACGGCGACCTCGATTTAGAGAATATCGAGCAGGTCAACTTTGACGATTACTCGGCGATCGATGAGATGGCCGACGGCAGCCCGGTGATCAGTCTCGCCAATTCCATTATTCAGCGCGCCGTGCAGGAAGGTGCCAGTGATATTCATATCGAACCGGCGCCGAAGCAATGCATGGTGCGCTTTCGTATCGACGGCGTACTCTACAAAGTCATGACCTTGAAGCCCGAGGTCTATGCATCGCTGATCTCGCGCCTGAAAGTCATGGGCAATATGGACATCGCCGAGCGGCGCATGCCGCAGGACGGCCGCATCCAGGTTCGCACCCGCGGGCGCTCGATCGACCTGCGCTTCAGTTCGCTGCCGGGGCTGCACGGCGAGAAAGTCGTACTGCGGGTACTCGATAAAGCGAACGCGATTCTCGACGTCGATAAACTCGGTATGACCGAGGACAATCTGGCGACGTTCAAAGGCCTGCTGGCCCGCAACTTTGGTCTGGTACTGGTCACCGGGCCGACCGGTAGTGGTAAGACCACTACGCTGTATGCCGCGCTCAACCATATGAACAGCATAGAGAAGAATATCGTCACGATCGAAGACCCGGTCGAATATCAGATGGAACTGATCAGCCAGAATCAGGTGCGGGACAATATTGGTCTCAGTTTTTCAAAAATACTGCGCACCACACTGCGGCAGGACCCCGATATTATTCTGGTCGGCGAAATCCGCGACAAAGAAACTGCCGAAATCGCCGTGTAGGCGGCGCTCACGGGTCATTTGGTACTGTCGACACTGCATACCAACGATAGCGTCGGTGCAGTGACACGGCTGATTGATATGGGTGTTGAGCCCTATCTGCTGTCGTCGGCGCTGCTGGGTGTGGTGGCGCAGCGCCTGATACGCACCATCTGCCCGGAGTGCCGCACCGAATTCAACGCACCGCCGGATGTGATGAAGCAGTACGGCTGGAAAGGCAAAAACGTCAAGATCGCCCGCGGCCGCGGCTGCCCGGAGTGCTACGACTCCGGTTACAAAGGCCGCATCGGTGTTCACGAGCTGCTGGCGCCGGATGAAGACCTGCAGCGTTTGATTGTGTCGTCACCGAGCCGCGACGAACTGAGTGATTATATGAAGCGCAATAACATTAAAACACTGTTTGACGATGGCTTGCTGCGGGTGTTGGACGGCAAAACCACCATCGAAGAAGTCTCAAGAGTGTACTTCTAAGCGATGGCTATCGACCCCGGCGCAAAAACCGGTATTGAGAAGCAGCCGGATATCGGCGAACAGCTGCAGGGCCTGCTCGATCGGTTTTCCGGTGTCTCCGCTCAGGAGCGAATGTTCTTCACCGAGCAGCTGATTCTGCTGCTGGAAACCGGCGCCAGCCTCCACGGCGCCCTGAAAACGCTACACGCACAGTGCGAACGCGCACCGCTGAAAGCGGTTCTGGCGACAGTAATGAACGATATCGCCGAGGGCAGCACCTTTTCCCGCGCCCTCGCCCGCCACCCTGAGGTGTTCGACGATGTTTATGTGAACCTGATCGGTGCCTCGGAAGCCGGTGGCTTTATGCCGGAAGTGCTGGCCGAATTGCTGCAGATGGAAGAAAAGCGCGACAAGCTGCGCAATACCCTGATGTCGGCTTTCTCCTATCCGCTGTTCCTGATTGTGTTTTCAATTCTGGTGGTCGTGTTCGTGCTGGTCAGCGTATTCCCGAAGTTCGGTGATATGTTTCAGACCATTCACGATCAGTTGCCCGGCACAACACTTGTATTTCTGGCCATGAGCAATCTGCTGGTCAATCACTGGCCGTGGATTGTCGGCGGTCTCGCGCTGGCGGGCATCGGCTTTTATATGGCGCTGCGTAGCGAACCCGCCACCGCCTGGCTCGACCGGATGAAACTGCGGATACCGGTCTTGCGCAGCCTGTTTATCGAAATTTATTTGGTGCAGTCGCTGCGTGTGATGGGACTGTCGCTGTCCCACGGCGTCAGCGTGCCGGACACACTGCGCAGCTGTCGTGCCGTGGTCAGCAACCGGGAATACCGGCAGTTTATCGACAGCATCGAGCACAATGTCATGGAGGGGCGCAGAGTTTCTTTGGCCTTCGAGCAGAGCGATCTGATGCCGGTGCTGGTGAAGCAGATGATTCAAACCGGCGACGAGTCCGGCACGCTGGCCAAGGTCATGGGCAAGGTCGCCGATTTCTACGAGCGCGAACTCAACCGTCGCGTGGACATGTTGTCGAAGATGGCGGAACCGCTGATGCTGGTGATTATGGGCATTGTCGTCGGACTGTTGGTCAGCTCGCTGATACTGCCGATCTTTAAGCTATCGTCGGCGGTTCACTAAAACACACCCTGATAGCGCGGCGGTAAGTCGACGGGATAGAGATAACCCCCCACCGCCAGCACAATCATTGTGGCGAACAATACACCCAGCACGCCTACCCCGATCGACAGGTTTCTGCGCAGTCGGACATCCGGCATGCCGCTCAGGCTCCAGTACAGTCCGCAGGCGATATGAACAAACACCGCGACCACCGCCAAAAAGTAGAACAGCAGATTTAACAGCGGCACCGCCGCCGCCTGATGCATCGCCGCGATAAACCAGAAATTGGTATCCATCGCGAAGGACATCCGCGACTGCAATACATCGATCAGGTGGGCGGTAAAGAAAAACACCAGATATAAGCCGGCCCATGCCTGCAGGCGCTGATCGATCGTTTCGCGCTGGCCCCAGCTTCTGAATATAAAAAAGATACCCGATGCGATCTGCACCATCACCGCCGCCAACAACACCACTTCAAATACCAGAGAGCGGTAGACCACCCGGAATCGCTCCATCCATAAGATATGCGTTTCCGGGCCGAATACCGCGAGCAGGTGGTTACTCAAATGCATGCACAAAAACAGAAAAATAATCAGTGCAGAGTATTGATGAATACGATTCAGCATCAGGCCGGA
>JBFJYC010000180.1:0-6514 GCA_041622815.1 Spongiibacteraceae bacterium
CAGAGCGTTACAGCGGTTTCGCCTTTGGTATGGGGATCGACCGGCTTGCCATGTTGCGTTACGGCGTCAACGACCTGCGGCTGTTTTTCGAAAACGATATGCGTTTTCTCCGTCAGTTCGGTTGATTCTATAATTAAAAATAGAATTAAGTATATTCTGTAAGATATTGATATTAGGCCGTATATTTAGATGAAAATTAGCGAAAGTTGGTTGCGCGAGTACGCCGATCCGGCGCTGGATACAGCGGCGCTGGTTGAGCAATTGACCATGGCCGGGCTGGAGGTCGACGGCGTTGAGCCGGTGGCCGGTGCCTTTAGCGGCGTGGTGGTCGGTGAGGTGTTGTCGGTAGATGCCCACCCCCAGGCCGATAAATTGCGTGTTTGTCAGGTCAGCGATGGCGCCGATACGGTGCAGGTGGTATGCGGCGCTGCCAACGTCCGGGCCGGCCTGAAAGTGCCGTTTGCGACGGTGGGCGCGCAACTGCCCGGGGATATGAAAATCTCCAAGGCTGAATTACGCGGCGTTGCCTCGGCCGGCATGCTCTGCGGCGCCGATGAACTGGGTCTGGCGGAGGAGCGCGACGGGCTGATGGAGCTGGCGGCAGACGCCCCGGTCGGTCAGGATTTGCGCGAGTATCTGACGCTGGACGATAGCGTGATTGAGATCGATTTGACGCCGAACCGTTCGGATTGTCTGGGCGTGGTCGGTGTGGCCCGCGATATCGCGGTGCTGAACGAATTGCCGGCGCCGAAAAGCCCGGTAACGGTGGTGGCACCGCAAAGCGAGGACGCCTTCCCGGTAGTGATTGAGGCCGGCGCGGACTGTCCGCGTTACTGCGGCCGTGTGATCCGCGGTGCGGATGTGACTGCGCCGACGCCGCTGTGGATGGCTGAGCGGCTGCGTCGCAGCGGTGTGCGCAGCATTGATCCAATTGTCGATATCACCAACTACGTGATGCTCGAGTTGGGGCAGCCGCTGCATGCTTTCGACCTGGATACATTGAGCGGCGGTATCGTGGTGCGGCTTGCCGCAGAGGGCGAGAAGATTACCTTGCTCGACGGTCAGGAGCTGGCCCTCAAGGCGGACGCCTTGCTAATAGCGGACCACGACAGACCGCTGGCGCTGGCCGGGGTGATGGGGGGTGAAAACTCAGGGGTTTCTGCGTCAAGCAAAGATATTTTTCTGGAATCTGCCTTCTTTGCACCGGAAAAGATTGCCGGCCGCGCCCGCAGTTACGGGCTGCACACCGACGCCTCACACCGTTTTGAGCGCGGTGTTGATCCGGCGCTGGCGGCGCAGGCCATCGAGCGCGCCACAGAATTAATACTGCAAATCAGCGGTGGCATACCGGGGCCGGTAGTGACTACCGAATCGGCTGAGGATTTGCCGGCACCGCGCGAGGTTGTGCTGCGCCGCGAGCGTATCCAGCAATTGCTGGGTATGACTTTGCCGGATGCACAGGTGGTGTCGATTCTCGAAGGCTTGGGCATGCAGGTTACAGCGGTCGACGGCGGCTGGCAGGCGGCGGTGCCGGGGTGGCGTTTTGATATCAGCATCGAAGCCGATCTGCTGGAAGAGTTGGCGCGGGTCTACGGTTACAACAACCTGCCGGTGACCTCGATTCACGGTGCGCAGGAGATTATCGCCGCGCCCGAAACTCAGGGCTCGCTGCGCTACCTGCGGCAGCAATTGTTATCGCGCGGTTATCAGGAGGTGGTGACCTATAGTTTTGTCGATCCGGCGCTGCAGCGACTGATTGCACCCGCCGGTGATCCGGTGGCGCTGATGAACCCGATCGCCAGCGATATGTCGGAAATGCGTCTGAGCCTGTGGCCGGGGCTGTTGGCCACGGCACGCCACAACCTGAACCGGCAGCAGCCTCGGCTGCGGCTGTTTGAAACCGGGTTGCGCTTCGTGCCGTCCGCCGACGGGCTTCAACAGCAGCGGATGCTGGCGCTGGCGATTACCGGTCGTCGCGATCCTGAAGGCTGGAGCGAGTCCGGCGAAGCGGTGGATTATTTTGACCTGAAAGGGGACCTGGAGGCGTTATTGCCCGCCGCAGACTGGCGTTTTGAGGCCGGGGGGCATCCGGCGCTGCACCCCGGGCAGTCCGCGAAATTGCTGCTGGGTGATGCCGAAGTAGGGCGTATCGGCGCGCTGCACCCGGTGGTGCAGAAAAAAGCCGGTATCGAGCAGCCGGTTATTCTGTGCGAAGTGGAGCTCGATTACCTGCTAATGAAGCCATTGCCGGCTTTTGAAGCGCTGGGGCGTTTTCCCGAGGTGCGTCGCGATCTGGCGGTGATCGTCGACGAAAATGTCGCTGTTTCAGAGTTAATGCAAAGTCTTAAGTCGGCTGCCGGACCGCTCTTAATCAACCTGAAGTTGTTTGATATTTATCGCGGTAAAGGTATTGATACACAAAGAAAAAGTGTCGCGCTAGGCTTGACCTTTCAGGACAAGTCACGCACTCTTACCGATCAGGATGTCAATGCGTCGATCGAAGCAATACTGGCCTCAATAGAGGAGCGATACGACGCACAGTTGAGGGCCTAATAATGGCGGCATTGACCAAGGCCGAGATGGCAGAGAAGCTTTATGACGACCTCGGTCTGAATAAGCGCGAAGCCAAAGAGCTGGTAGAGTTATTTTTCGAGCAGATCCGGGAAAGCCTGGAAACCAACCGGCAGGTCAAACTGTCCGGCTTTGGTAATTTCGATCTGCGCGATAAAAGTGAGCGTCCCGGCCGTAATCCGAAAACCGGTGAAGAAATTCCGATATCTGCCCGGCGCGTGGTCACATTCCGCCCCGGCCAGAAACTGAAATCGCGAGTAGAGATGTATGCTGGAAGCAAGCCACAATAACGAACTGCCCCCGATTCCGGGGAAGCGCTACTTCACGATTGGTGAAGTCAGCGAGTTGTGCACTGTTAAGCCCCATGTACTGCGTTACTGGGAGCAGGAGTTCCCGCAGCTGAAGCCGGTGAAGCGCCGCGGAAACCGCCGCTACTACCAGCGTCAGGATGTGATTATGATCCGCCAGATCCGCAGCTTGCTGTACGATCAGGGCTACACCATCGGCGGTGCGCGGCTGCAGATGTCCGGTGAATCCACAAAAGGCGATGAAAGTCAGTACAAACAACTGATCCGCCAGACCGTGTCCGAACTTGAGGACGTACTGAAAGAGCTGAAGCTCTGACTCAGGGCGCGTCGGTAGCGCCAAATTCAGGTTCAACAACGTCACCGCCTAAGGTATGATGCGCGGCGTTTTCGGGGCGTAGCGCAGTCTGGTAGCGCACCACACTGGGGGTGTGGTGGTCGTAGGTTCAAATCCTGCCGTCCCGACCATTTCATAAAAAAGCCACCCATGCGGTGGCTTTTTTATGAACCGCCAAAGGGCGCTCTGATTGTGTTCTTTAGCGAGCGGCTCGGACGCGAACGGATCTAGGTTCACAAAATCGTCCGCAACGATTTTGAACGCGCTTTAGCGCTGTCCAAAATGGGGGTGAAGGCTAAGGATAACCTTCATAAACACTACCGCCCCGACCTTATTTCTACTTTCATTCGGCTAGTTACTATATAACGCCGACTAGCTGTACCAGACCTCAAGCATTGCCCCAAAACCGCTAAATCAGGTGCCGGTTCTATCTCCGGGCAGCTATCGCTGTGGCCGCTTTAGGGTGTCTGGTGATTTTGTTGATGGTATGCACCACCGTGGTTTATTGCGCCGACATCGGCGCCTTGACCTAGTGGAATCGTAATTTGTAGTCCTGACCATGGATGTGGGCCCGGTCCAGAAACACGCTACACTGTGACGAGGAGGTGGGATGGTATGTTGGCGCAGACCTCAGCTCGAATCAGCCGTGCCGCTCTGCTATCGGTATATCTGGCGACTCCCAGCGCGCAGGGGTGCGAATGGTATTTTCGCTGGTCCTGTCAGGGTTGCGCAAACATCGGTGGCGCTAGCGAGGATCGATACGGCCCTTATCCGACGCAGTCAGCCTGCGAGAGCGCACGTCGGCAAGTACACCATAATGTTACAGCATACGTCTGCCAATCTTCGGGTAACTGCACCACCACCAAGGGCTCGACCTCCGGGGATTTCGCGGGCCCCGAGCCGCTCATCGATTATAGCAATCCCGGTGCACAGGAATGGCAAAATGAGATGGATCGCATCCGCAGAGAGACGATACAGACATCACCGCCGACCCCGCCATTGCCTGCGACTGCAATACCGGCCGCTAACACACCGGTGCATGACAATAGTGAGTTCATCGCGCGTAAGCGCAAGCTGCAGTCAATCCTGAAACAGACCGATTCAGCCGCAAAAAATGATGACAATGCGGTGTTGCCCAAGTCGCCAAGCCTCAAATTAAAATCCGGAACGTCGACCTTTGGTATCAAACCGAATCCCAGCGGCCGGCTTAAAACAGCATCCGGAGCCCGGGGCCAGGCTCAGGCGGAACGGGTTATTCGCGATTCAACAGATCTGGCTTTTCCCACGGATCCCGCGAAGCGGCGTGATTGGGTGATATCAAGGAACGATTTCAGCCCCCCCGTCTATAGTTCTTTGAAAACGGAACCTGTACCTGTTCCGGCAGCAGTCGCCACCGGCAGCTACCTGAGCTTTGTCTTTTCTTCCTCAACCGACCTGATTCTGGATGCCATCGAAGCCGCAGACGGGGACCTCGATGTTGGCATCCGCTGGCTGGAACAGCAGGAAAAAATGCACAACGCCGGCGATTTGTACGCACAGCAGGCGATCAGTTATCTGGAGGGGTTGCGTAACTCCTATATCGCCGCCGACGAAGCATATCAGCGCAGCCGAACTATTGAATCGACCGCGCTACTTTGGGCAGTATTGTCATCGACAAACGATGCGCGGGGGAAGGGCGCGCCGGCAAATGGACCAAGCTGGAAATCCGCGCGCACGTCGGAAATGCTCACTGCATTGGAGCAAGCCAACGATAGTCTCATCGGTGCTTTGAAGCGTTTGCAGAAACAGGGAAGCACCACTGACGGCCGCGCTGCAGGCAATGGTTACCAGTATCTTGTCGGCACATATGCGTATTGGTCGTTTCTTGAGATGCGCGAACAAGGAAGCACCGCTGCCCAAGGTAATCACGCAGGGGATGGCCCCTGAAGGAGAGATCGACGTGCGAAACGCAATAATATTGGTGTTACCCCTGTTTCTGCTAGCTATATCCAACGCCTATGCCGATCAAGCCAAAACGCTAAACCAGCTACTGGCGGACCTAGCGAAAACTGAAGCACACTCAGCGGCGGAGTATCGTCAGATGCAAAAAATTCTTGAGACTGCTCGATACCGCGACCACGTATCTGTTCCTGAGGCTGCGAGACGCCATATGGCGCGCGGAGAAGCCGCGGTGGAATTGGCCAAGGACGGTGGCGGATATACGGCGGCAATTAAGGAATTTAAGGCTGCGACGCGCGCAGCGCCGTGGTTCGCCGCTGCACATTACAATCTCGGTATTGTTCAGAATGAGGCACGGCAGTTCGATCATGCGATAAAGAGTCTCAAACTCTATCTTCTAGCTGCGCCGGATGCAGAAGATCGTGATGCGACGCAAGCACTGATTTACAAAATGGAGTTCCGAAAAGAGCAGGCGGGCAAAGGTCCCGAGATTGCGCCGCTGGATAAAGTTATGTATGCCCGTAGCGCTGCTAACCTGCGCAGCGGTCCGGGCACCGCCTTCGATATTGTGGGAAGGGCATACCGGAATAAGCCGCTCAAAATCACCGGCCACGTATTAAATAGCAACTGGTATCGAACAGAAACAGAGAACGGGTCAATCGCCTATATCTTCGGGTCACTGCTATCGCCGCATAAGCAGACAAACGCGATAAAACCGCCCAGATCACAACAAAAGGCCGCGCAGCAACCAGCGGGTAAGTGGGACCATATCGCATCCAGTGTGTGGTGTCGGCAGGGCCATCGTTGTGATGGCAGCAAATCACAGCCAGAGGCGGGTTGGTGCTGGATCGCTTACGATGAGCCTTTTCATAGAATCAATGTTTCCGAGAACAAGATAGAAATCAACGCTAGGGTGCGCGGCTTCAATAGGTGCAATCAGTGTCTGCAATACACTACATCGCACTGGGTCGGAACTATCGACAATCAGGGCAATTTAAGAGGTGCGCACGAGGAGCTCACCGAGTGGGAGGATCACAACAAGTGTGCAGACGTTATCGAGGGGCGGCGCGTTGCGCCGTCGGGTCCGATCCGCGGAACCTTTACCGGCGAAGTTTATAATAATGGTCAGATGATGAAGTTGAAAGCGCGTGGTAGCACACAATACCAGAGCGGACTTAAGCGCAACGCCGAGCTATATAGGTTGCGCTGACCTTAAGAGCCGCTGATTTCACGGTCTAGGCGCTCAGTCCTTGGTATAGTGATGATCAGCGTTGATCTGGAAACTACCGTGCGGAAGGGAATAGGTCGTTGAATTATAAAGAAAAATCGGTATAATCACTGTCTCCTGAGCTGTCAGGCGCAG
>JBFJYC010000181.1:0-6437 GCA_041622815.1 Spongiibacteraceae bacterium
AAAAAGGAAGAGAGCCTGCAGGATACGCCCATCGCCCTCGACGCCTTTGACGAGGACGCACTGGAACGGGAAGGTATCAGCAATGTCGGGGATCTGGCCAACAATGTGCCGGCCATGACTATCGAGCCCTTTCCGATCAACAGCACCCAGCTGCGGATCTATATCCGCGGCATCGGGTTGATTGACGCGCAGGTGACGCAGGACGCGCCGATCGGCGTCTACATCGATGGCGCCTATATCGCCCGCTCCTCCGGACTTGCTACCGATATCGCTGATCTGAAACGCATCGAGGTATTGCGCGGACCACAGGGCACGCTGTACGGCCGCAACTCAACCGGCGGCGCAGTGAATCTGGTCACCAAGCGCCCGAACGTCGATGAGCTTGAAGTTAAGCAAACCTTCAGCGCCGGCAACCTCGGGCTGTTCTCATCAAAGACATCCCTCAACGTACCGTTGTGGCAGGGCGCTGCTGCCAAAGTCGCCTACATCACCAAGAACCGGGATGGTCATATCGACAACGACGGCGTCAGTGAATACGGTGATTACGGCGACAAGGAAACCATGGGCTATCGCTTTGATTTCGGCTGGGATGTGAACGACTGGATCCGGGTTGACTACGCCTATGACTACTCAGAGGTCGAACACACCAATTACACCTACACGGTGATCTGGCCTTCTACTGATATCGACACCGGCAATGCACCCGCAGATGCGGTTAATAATGCTATCCGGGCAGAAGCGCGCAATTTTTATACCTATCCCGGCTATGACAAAAAGCCGGATGCCATTAATTCCGCTGTGCCATTGCTGGGATCGGACACCGAGATTGAAGGCCATTCACTCACTTTTGCCTTCAGCATCAGCGACAACCTTGAGATCAAATACATCTATGCCCAGCGCGACCTGTTTGACGGCGCGGCCATTGATCTGGGCACCGGCCAAAGCGACACCGCGTATCGCTTAGACAATAATGCGGTACTGAGCTTTGACTTCAACAGCGCGCAGGGCCAGCAATCCAACCGGTCTTTCCAATATAACGACCGCCGTCCGGAACTGACCCAGGAACAATTCTCCCACGAGCTGCAGTTTTCCGGCTCTTTCGCGGATGGGCGCGTCGATTACATTACCGGCTTCTACTACTTCGAAGAAGAAGCGGTGGAAGACAACGAAGAGCCGCATCACCAGCTGACGTCGCCGCTGTCCAATTCGGCGGTCGTCACGCTGGCTGGCCTCCCCGGCGCGTTCGGCACTCCTTTACCTTTGACAACAAACGGATTGCAGGTACTCACCTCGCAAATACCCACGGTTAAAAACACTGCGATGGCGCTGTTTACGCAGCTGACCTGGCGGCCGCCTATTCTCGAAGATCGCCTGGCCTTTACGCTGGGCGCAAGGCGCTCGGAAGACAGTCGTCAGGCAACCCAGTATCGCGAATTGGTGACCTTCGCCGTAAACGGCCAGACCGGCACCGCCGCCGATACCGGGACAATGATACAGCGCAATATCCTCGACGGCCGCGGCGACGAGGACTACTCGGACAGCTCGTTTTCCTTTACGTTTGAGTATGAGATCAACGAAGACACCAACCTCTATCTGAAGAGACAGGAGGCCTATAAGTCGGGCGGCTTCAATATTCGTGAAGATCCCTCACCCGCGGGGCAGGAGCGATTTAATAAGGGGTTTCAGCCGGAGAAAGTGACTTCCTGGGAGCTGGGCACCAAAGTCGAATTGTTTAACCGGCGACTGCGGATTAACAGCGACATCTTTTTTACCGAATTTGAAGATCAGCAGCTGAACTTTTCGATTCCCGGTTCACTCACCGACACCGCGGTGGCAAACGCGGGTACCTCACAGCTGGACGGCTTTGAGTTCGATATGACCTTCCTGGCAGCGGAAGGCCTGATCCTGATCCTCAATTACGCCTATCTGGATTCAAATATCGACCCCAGTATCAATCCGCTGAATGGTCAGACCACCGACGAGTTCATGTTCAACTCCGCTCCGCAGCATGCGGTAACCGCGGCGTTTGACTGGACCCTGTATTACGGCGAATGGGGCCGGCTGTCATGGAACACGGTGTACAGCTACACCGATGAGCGCAACGGCGGCGGCGTGCGCCCCTTCCGGGCCAACGATATGCAGGATGATTTCAGCGTTATCAATACCCGCCTCGGCATGTACGAGATACCGGCATTCGGTGGCGAGCTGACAATTGCTGCGTGGATCAAAAACCTGGAAAACAAAGACTATGTCGTCAATGCGATTCACAACCTGCCGCAGGCGGATCGCGCGGTGGTCTGGGGTGAGCCGCGGACCTACGGGGTCGAGCTTATTTATCGTTTCTTCCAGTAAATTCCAGAGCATTTCGGAAAGGCGCACTTCGGTGCGCCTTTTTTGTTTTCGCTATTTTTTGTTCCGTAACGCCGCCGCCAGGCCTTCACGCGCCCATTCCTGCAGCGCCTCTGAATCATCGAAGGCGTCCGCCGGACACTGGTAATAGGAAAGGTAGTAGCGTTTATCTTTTTTCATGTAGCCGAATTTTTCGCAACCGGCGGTTTCAAATTTTTCGCGGTTGCCATCATCGGCTTTGATGTAAAGGGTGTCATCGATAACCAGACAAAACATTAAACCATCACAGAAGATGCCCCAGCCACCGAACATGCGCTTACCGCTGACCGGGCCGAGCGTGGACAGCTCATCAAGCAGGTATTGAATAAACTCGGGGGCCGGCTTAGCCAACAGCGATAACTTCTACCGGCACGCCGTTTAAAACGGCGTTACCGGAAAGCAGATCAATCTCGGCGGGATCGGTGACGTCATTCACGCTGACGCCGGCATGTGCCGATGCAACCGACAGCTCAACACCCGCTCTGCCGTGGCCCCAACCGTGGGGCAGGCTGACCACGCCACGCATCATTTCGTCACTCAGTTCCACACCCACTTTCACTGAGCCCGATTTAGAGCGCAACTCGACGGTTTGCGAATCACAGATACCCGCGTCATTTGCGTCGCCCGGATGCATCAACAGCGTACAGCGCTGCTTTCCTTTCACCATGCGATGGCTGTTATGCAGCCAGGAATTATTAGTGCGCACATCGCGGCGGCCGATTAAGCGAAGTACGGTAATTTTCGCGTCACCGAAGGCCGCTGCCACACGCGGTAAATCGGCCAGAAAAAAGTCAGCGCTCAAATGTATTTTGCCATCTTCGTGCCGCAGTGCTTCCGGCAACCGCGGCTGCAGCGGGCCGAGGTCGACGCCGTGGGGCTGCTCAAGCAGCTTCGCTACTGTAAGCCCGCCAAGCGGTGCATCGGCGCCGCCCCATGGGCCGGCACGTAATCCCGAATCGATCGTCGGGCGCGGCCCCTCTTTCAATTTCTGGTCGATCGATGCCAGTGCTTCAGGCGACGGATCCCGCAACAAACGCCGGGTCAGTTCCAGCGAAATCTGCCAGTCATGCCGGGTATCTGCCGGCGGCGCCAATAGTGGCGCACAATATTTTGCGGTGTTACGCACCGCCAATACATGAAACGCCATATCGTAATGATCGCGCTCCAACGGGCTGACCGGCGGCAGGATAATGTCGGCGTGGCGGCTGGTTTCACTGATATAGAAATCTACCGCCACCATAAAATCCAGACCGGCAAAGCCGCGGTCGAGCTCGGTACCGCCCGGTGCGCTGAGCACCGGATTGCCGGCGATACAAAACATCGCCTTTATCTGGCCTTCGCCCGGCGTCAGCATCTCCTCCGCCAGGGCCGACACCGGCAGCTCACCGCCAAACTCAGGCAAATCTCTCACCCGGCTGCGATGACGTGCGAAATGTCCGGGACTGCTAAACGACGGCGTATCGATCGCCGCGGTTGTCCACATCAAACCACCCTCGCGATCAACGCGGCCGGTCAACAAGTTGAATAACATAATCAGGTACTGACAGAGCCCGCCGAACTGCTGCACCGACACGCCCATGCGCCCGTACAGGCACGGCGACTTAGCGGCGACAAAGTCGCGCACCAGCGTGCGGATATCGTCGGCGGCAATGCCGGTATGCGGCGCGGCACGCTCCGGCGTCCACTCATGGAAGTACGCTGCCAGCGCAGCGACCGGCGTATCAAAAAAATCAACTGCGGTGCCGCCGGAAACGAGTTGCTCATCGAACAGCACATGCAGCATCGCCAGCAGCAGCAGGACATCACTACCCGGCGTAATGAAATGGTGTTGCCCGGCAAGTTCCGCGGTCGCGGTGCGCTTGGGATCGATAACAACAATTTTTCCCCGCTCAGCGATCGCCTTCAGCCGGTGCCGCATATCCGGCGCGGTCATAATGCTGCCGTTCGATACCATCGGATTGGCGCCCATAATCACAAAATGATCACAGCGATCGATATCCGGCACCGGGATGCGCATCTGATGCCCGAATAATTTCCACGCCACCAGATGATGCGGTAGCTGATCCGCCGACGTCGCCGAGAAAATATTCGGTGTCTTCAGGGTTTTAAGCAGTTGCGCGCCGAATAAGGTCGCGCCGGTATTGTGTACATTGGGGTTGCCCAGATACGCGCCCACTGCTGCGTTACCGTACTTGTTCTGCACCTCACGGATACCAGCAGCCGCGTAGTCGTAAGCATCAGCCCACTCCATTTCGACCCAGGCATCACCCTCGCGGCGCACCGGCTTGCGCAGGCGGTCGGGGTCTTCCTGTAAATCTTTTAAGGCGACGGCTTTCGGGCAGACGTGACCGCGGGAGAAGGGGTCGGCCTTATCACCCCGAATATCGGTGATGACGCCGCCATCAAGCGTAATTTCCAACCCGCAGATCGCCTCGCACAGGTTGCAGGTTCTGAAATGTGTTGTGCTTGTCTCCGTCATTCGCTTTTACCTATTGTATTTTCAGCCGGAAATAGTCTGACAGTTTGCCTCAGAACAAGGCAGAATAGCGACCGTCACCGATAGCGTCACCGGGTATTCAGCGGCTGTTCAGCCCAAGCCCGGCAACATTCAAGATTCACCTGAAGGGGGTACAACATGAGTATCAAGTCTTTGCAGCGCGTATTGATCATGCTGCTGTTGATTCCGCTAATAGCCTGCGCCGCGAATAATCAGCAGCCGGCGAACAGCACTGCAAAAAACGCCAGCGCGCCAGCGAAGTCGAAAACCTATACCCAGAAAGAGATTCTCAACAAGGCGGAAGGCTTCTTTGGCGAAACCAGCAAAGGCCTCGCTAAGGCATTGCAGAAAGTATTTGAAGATCATGGCGAACCCAATGCCTATATCACCGGCGAAGAAGCCGCCGGCGCTATCGGTATCGGGCTGCGCTACGGCAAGGGCTATCTGAACCATGCCGACGGCACGGCAAAAGAAGTGTTCTGGCAGGGACCCTCGGTCGGATTTGACCTCGGCGGTAACGCTGCCAAAGTTTTTACACTGGTCTATAACCTGCGCACCGCAGATGGCATCTACCAGCGCTTCCCGGGTGTCGAAGGTACTTTGTATTTTATCGCCGGCTTCGGCGTGAACTATATGCAGAGCGACGGCACCATTGTTGCGCCGATCCGCACCGGTGTCGGCTGGCGACAGGGCGCCAACATCGGTTACCTGCATTACACCCGCAAGTCCTCCTGGAACCCGTTCTGACTTTCGCGCCTGAATTCCGGCAAGCTCTATAAATATAGCTTAGAGATTGCCGGAAGCGCGGTTACTGCTGTCCGGGTAAAACACTTTATCGCTTACTCGCAATCTGCCGGACTGCAAAACACGGGCATTGATACCGCCGTGACCACGCATCGCGTTATATCCGCCGGCACCCAGCTGCAGCTCCATCTTGCTACAGGGATGGCATAGACCGCTAAAGGACAATACTGCCCCGCCGATGCGGAAAGTTTTATCTTTCAGCGCGAGTAAATTAATACCGGAGACCACAATATTGCGTCGCAGTAATTCAGGTGCGATCCGATCTTTGCCCAGACAGGCGGCAATAACATCCAGGTGCTCCCGCTGAATCAGCGTGACCTGCCGGGCACTGCCGGCGCGGCCTTTAAAACGGTCACCTGAAACGCCTTTATCAGCGATAAGTTGCACTTCGTCCAACGGCATCATCGGCGTACCTTTCGCCGGCCGGATACCAATCCACTCTACCTGCCCGACCTGCGGCAGCGTATCCAGCAATGTTTTTAGCGCGCTTATTCGACGGTTACCGATTTCGCCAGATTGCGGGGTTGATCCACATCCGTGCCTTTCAGCACCGCAACATGGTAAGACAGCAATTGCAGCGGAATGGTATAAATCATCGGCGCGATCGCATCCGCCGAATGCGGCACTTTGATCACAGTGACGTCGGCGCTACTTTTAAAGCCGGAATCGGCATCGGCAAAAACGAACAACTGCCCGCCGCGCGCCTGCACTTCTTCCAGATTTGATTTCAGTTTTTCCAGCAACTCAT
>JBFJYC010000182.1:0-6415 GCA_041622815.1 Spongiibacteraceae bacterium
ATCTACATCGTCGGTTTTGATCGCATCATGGCACTGCGGCCGGATGGCTCAACGGTATGGAGCAAACCCACCGGCCTGACTAATCCCTCCGTAGAGGACAAAAAATTTCATAGTCTGAATTACCACCCGGCCACCGACTCTCTGGTCACCATCACCAAAACGGGTGCGTTGTTTGCGTTCAGTCGCAAGACAGGCGAACGGATCGCCGCAATCGGGCAAATCCCCGGCGCGCCGGCGATCAGCGGCAAAGGCACCAAAGTTCCCGGATTCATTCTGAAGCGTGTTGACCCGCTGATGGACGCGGCTTTCGGCAAGACCGACGCCGGATTGAGCCTGTTCTCCTCCGCGGTCAATTACATCTACGGCGGCGGTGGCATTGTGACGAATTTCTTCAGCATCGACCCGGATAGCAGCCGTATTTACATGGCCGCTACCGCAGCGGATGCGGAGGATGGTACCGAAGACGGCCGGTCGGAAATCGGCGCAATCTACGCACTTGAGCTTATGAACGACGGCACTGGTGGTTTGGCATTCCAGATAGTGCACCGCAAAACATTCCAGGGTGGCACCGGATCGACGCCCGCCCTCAGCGCCGATGGCAAACGCCTGTATGTGTCAGACAATGAGGGGCATGTGATCGCACTGGATCGTGATCTGAATGAAATATGGCGAATCAATGTTGGCGAACCGTTGGTCGGTTCGATCACGGTTGCTCCGGATAACCACGAGATCTATGCCGTTACTGCCAATGACGTTATCCAGATCATCGACAACGGCGGTCAGGGTGCCATTGGGTGGAAAGGTGAGCTTAACGGCTTCGATGGCTACGCCAATGTTGACGTGCAATCCAATGCTTTGACCGCCACGGTGACGGCCAACGGCGTGGTGGTCATGATTGGCGGTGGTAAGAAATTGCTTGGTCGCACACTGATGCTGCATATGGGCATGGGCCTGCTCGACAGAAAAACCGGCAAACTGCGCTACTTTGCGGAAGGCCGCGAGGATTCACTGGCCATGAGTGTGGTGGCAGCGGATGGCAGCCTCTACGTTGCGCACTCACCGCTACGACGCGCGGTAGGCAAGGCCATGTACCCGGACTTAACGGCAGATATCACCGGTGGTATCGCGCGGTTCAAACCGATTCGTCTGGACTTGTTGGCACGCGACGCCATCTGCGCCGCAGCTGCGCGCAGTGACAATGCGAGCACCCTTAATCAGACAAGCGAACTGGCAGCCATCAATACAGATATACGACAGATCAGTGTGTTGCTGAGGCAAGCGAACAACGCCCTCGCCACCGCGGTTACGGACGGCGATATGACGGCTGAAAAAGCGCGCGACCTCAAAGGATTGCTCACGAAAAGTACGCCGAACCTGACGCCTAACGGGCTGCCACAGGCAGCGACCCACCTTCGCTCTGCCTGCGCGCAATTCGACTAAGACTGTATTAGCTAAGAATCATTGAGGAGTTCATTCATGAAGAAGATTGGCATAGTTATCACCGCGCTCGCTGTGATTGGCACAATCGCTTACAGCCAGCGTGCCCCCCTCCTGTCCTCACTGGGTGAACGCGTGCTCAATGCGCGTATGGGTGCCAATGCAATCGCTGAACTTGAAGACGGTTTGCACATGGCACTCTGCGGCGCGGGCAGCCCGATGGCAGCACCCGGTTACTCGGGCCCCTGTGTAGCGGTGATTGCGGGCAAGCGGCTATATGTCGTGGATGCCGGCACCAATGGTCGCCGCAACCTCAACCGCATGAATTATTCACCCGGTGCGATTGAGGCGGTATTTCTCACTCACTTTCATAATGACCATATCGACAGCTTGGGGTCGATGGGCGTCTCGCGCTGGGTGGGCGGCGATCACTCCGGGCCGCTACCGGTATATGGACCGGAAGGCGTGGAGCGTGTGGTCAATGGTTTCAATGAAGCCTACGCCCTCGACGTGGGCTATCGCCACGCGCACCACGGCAACACGGTTGCTGACCCGGACAGCGCGGGCCTAAAGGCGATGCGCTTTAACACACCTAAGAACGGCGAGCTGGTTACGGTGTTTAACGGCGGCGGCCTCCTCGTTGAAGCGCTGCTCGTCGACCATGCACCCATCGAACCCGCGGTGGCCTATCGTTTTCAGTACAAAGGGCGTTCGATTTTGATCTCCGGCGACACCGTGAAATCGGCCAATCTGCAAAAGTTTGCCGAGGGCGTGGATATTCTGGTGCACGAAGCGCTGGGCATGAATATCACTCAGCGAATGAGTGAGGTGAATAAGCGCAGTGGTAACGATCGCGGCGCGAAAATTTTGCACGATATTCTGGATTACCACACCAGCCCGGTTCAGGCCGCGGAAATTGCACGCGACGCCAAAGTCGGCCATCTGGTGTATTACCACATTGTGCCGCCGCTCAGGGTGCCCGGGCAGAAAACCGTGTTCCTCGATGGCGCTGAAAAGATCTTTCCCAACTCCACCGTGGGCGTTGATGGCATTGCGTTTTCGCTGCCGGCCAACTCCAACAAGATTATCCAGACCCGGAAAGGCCTATAAAACACCCCTCAATGGAAAGCGAGCCTGACAGCGCAGCGTACTCACCCCGTGAAGAGCTTGCCAATGCCCTGACCCACGGAGCCGGCTTTTTAATCGCTGTTGCCGCGCTGGTCTACATGATCAGTATCGCGCCGGTAGAACTCAGTGCGTGGCAAATGATCGGCGTCATTGTTTACGGGCTGAGTTTGATGCTGATGTTTTTGGCGTCGACCTTGTACCACGCGGTATCACAGCCCGAAACAAAACTGATCCTGAAACGCGTGGATCATTGCGCCATTTTCCTGCTGATTGCCGGCAGTTATACGCCGATATTAACCATTGCTGTGCAGAGCGCGATGTCGGATGTGGTGCTGATCGCCGTTTGGTCAATAGCGGTCATTGGCACAGTGTTCAAGATTTTCTTCACCGGTCGGTTTGAAACCGTATCCATCATTGCCTACCTGGTCATGGGTTGGCTGTCCTTGGTTGTGATCTATCAGGTATACCAAGCGCTTGAACCCGCCGGTTTTGTACTATTGCTGGGTGGCGGTATCGCCTATACCGTGGGCGTCATTTTTTATGCGATGAAAAGCATTCCGTTTAATCATGCCATTTGGCATGGCTTTGTTCTTGTCGGCGCCATTAGTCACTGCTGGCTTATCGCGGGATATGTATTGACCAGCAGCCAGATTTCGTAACCATACAACCGGGATAGATTTCATGAGTGCAAACTACCAAGCAGATACCGACAAGTTGTTGAGCGGCTTACAGGATGGCGTACTCACCATCAGCTTTAACCGGCCCGAAGCCATGAATGCCCTGCACCCGGAGATGCTCACCGGTGTCGCTGCATTGGTGGAAAAAGCCAGTACCGATGAATCCGTCTCTGTCATCGTGTTGCAGGGTGAAGGTCGCGCGTTCTCCGCCGGTGTAGATTTGAAGGTACTGCAGGATATCGAGCCCGCCTTCGGCCGTATTGGCGATCTGTTTGACGGGCCTGCCAGACAGGCCTACCAAGCCATTCGCAATTGCCGGGTACCGGTCATCGCCAAAGTCCACGGCGCCTGCTTTACCGGCGCGCTGGAATTGGCACTGCACTGCGACTTTATCTACACCACCGATACCGCAAAATTTGGTGATACCCACACCAAATTTGGCCTGCGTCCCACTTGGGGTATGTCCCAAACATTGTCTCAGGCCATCGGCATACGCAAAGCCAAGGAACTGTCGTTTACCGCTAGAGTGATTTGCGGCGAGGAAGCCGAGCGGCTGGGCATTGCCAATGAATCGTTGCCGGGAGAGGCGGAACTCGACGAACTGGTTGCGGCCCGTGCCGCGCAGATCGCGGGCAATTCACGCGCCGCCGTTGCCGCAATGAAAGACCTGTACCGACTCAGCCAACAGGGCCACGCCATCGACGACGCGCTGGAGCAGGAATTGGCGAGCGACTACACCGATATTCTCGACACGGCAGCCCGCCTCGCTGAATTCCGCTAGCAAGTGTTTGGTGGCACCCACCCGCCACTTGCCCTTTAGGGTTCGTATAAAAATATGCTTTACTCCGTTTCGCTTATTCAGAATACATCCCGCGAATCACCAGTAGGCAGACCCGATGAAACAAATCAAAGGCCCCGCAATTTTTCTCGCCCAGTTTGTCGGCGAGCAAGCCCCGTTTAATAGCTACGCGAATCTGTGCAAATGGGCCGGTGATCTGGGCTACAAAGGCATTCAGGTGCCAACGTGGGAAAGCAGCTGCATCGATTTGCAAAAAGCAGCGGAAAGTCAGACCTATTGTGATGAACTGACCGGTATCGCGGCCGAGCACGGGCTCGAGATCAGCGAGCTGTCGACACATCTGCAGGGGCAGCTCATTGCGGTCAATCCCGCTTATAACGAGTTATTCGACGGTTTTGCACCGGAGTCGCTGCGCGGCAATGCTGCGGCGCGAACTGAATGGGCGGTACAACAGCTGCTGTATGCGGCCAAAGCCAGCCAGCGACTCGGACTGAACGCCCACGCCACGTTTTCCGGGGCGCTGATGTGGCATACCTTTTATCCCTGGCCGCAACGACCCGCCGGACTGGTAGAGGCCGGCTTCGCGGAGCTGGCGCAACGCTGGACGCCGATCCTCAATGCCTTTGACGAGGCCGGCGTCGATGTTTGCTATGAGATTCACCCCGGTGAAGACCTGCATGACGGTGTGACCTTCGAGCGTTTTCTGGAGGCTACCGGCAATCACAATCGCGCACACATTCTGTATGACCCCAGTCATTTTGTGCTACAGCAACTGGACTACCTCGCCTTTATCGACATCTATCACGAACGCATCAAGATGTTTCACGTCAAGGATGCCGAATTTAATCCGAATGGCCGCAGCGGTGTCTATGGCGGCTATCAAAACTGGATTGACCGCCCCGGCCGCTTCCGCTCGCTGGGCGACGGTCAGGTAGACTTCAGCGGTATATTCTCCAAACTCACCGCCTACGATTTTACCGGCTGGGCGGTGCTGGAATGGGAGTGCTGCATCAAGCACCCCGAAGACGGTGCCCGCGAAGGCGCGCCCTTTATTGAGCGGCACATTATCCGCCCGGCCGAAAAAGCCTTTGACGACTTCGCTTCCGCTGGTTCCGATGAATCTCTGAATAAGCGCATACTCGGTACCGCCCAATGACACAAGTCTCGCGCAAGATTCGCATGGGCATGGTCGGCGGTGGTCAGGGCGCTTTTATCGGCGCCGTTCACCGCATGGCGGCAGCCATCGACGGCCAGATTGAACTGGTCTGCGGCGCATTCTCAGGCAGTGCCGATAAAAGTATCGCCTCCGGCCGCGAGCTGTTTCTGCCAGCGGACCGTTGCTATGCAGACTTTGCGCAAATGCTCGCCTCCGAAGCCGCGCTACCCGCCGATCAACGCATGGACTTCGTCAGCATCGTCACGCCGAATCATCTGCACTTTCCGGTGGCGCGCGCCGCGCTGGAAGCGGGCTTTCATGTATTGTCCGACAAACCCGCCACGCTGACCCTCGACGAGGCACTCAAACTTCAGGCGCTGCTTGAAAAAACCGGATTGTTGTACGGCCTCACCCACCCCTACACCGGCTACCCCATGGTAAAGGAAGCGCGCGAGCGGATTGCCCGCAGCGAGCTGGGGGCGCTGCGCAAAGTCGTGGTTGAATACCCTCAGGGCTGGCTGGCAGAGGCACCGGCTGGCGACAACAAACAGGCCGCGTGGCGACTCGACCCGCAACAGAGCGGCGTATCCGCCTGCATGGGCGATATCGGCGTGCACGCGGCCAACCTGGCCGAATACGTATGCAACGCGAAGATCAGCGAAATATGCGCCGACCTGAGCGCCTTTGTACCCGGCCGGGAACTCGACGATGACGGCAATATCCTGCTGCGGTTTAATAACGGCGCCAAGGGCGTGTTGTTCTCCAGCCAGGTCGCCGCCGGCGAAGAGAATGCCATAGCGATCAGAGTCTACGGTGAAAAAGGCGGGCTCGAATGGCACCAGCAGGAACCCAATAGCCTGACATTAAAATTTAACGACCGGCCGATGCAGATACTACGCAGCGGCTGGGCCGGTACCGGCGACATCGCTGCCGCCAATACCCGCACACCGGCCGGTCATCCGGAAGGTTATCTGGAAGCTTTCGCCAACCTGTACCGCAACTTTGCCAATCTGATTCGCGCCCGCATTGACGGTGTGGAACCCGATGCGGTTGCTGCGGATATGCCGGGTATCGGGGAAGCCGTGCGCGGCATGTCCTTTATCGAAAACACCGTGGCGGCCAGCGCCTCGGATCAGAAGTGGCATACCCTGCCCGACTACTAGGACCCGACACCCCCCCTGGGGGCCGCATCCAGCCGTGTTCAATTGACTGAAAAGC
>JBFJYC010000183.1:0-6393 GCA_041622815.1 Spongiibacteraceae bacterium
CGCTGATCGCCGGCGCCAGCTTTGTTCCGAACAGCGCAGCGACGGCGCTGAGCAATCAGGAGCATGAGCGCAATATCAATAGTCTGGTCGGCGTGATACCGGCGTTGGGCAGTGCCGAAACATTACAGGTGGTGGACGGGTTTGCCGGTATTCGCTGCGCCAGCCCCGACTACCTGCCACAGGTCGGCGCGGTACCCGATGCCGCTGCCTTTCTCAGGGATTATGCCGCGCTCGGATTCGATGCCAAACAAGCGATAGCCACGGCAGGGAGCTATCTGCGCGGCCTGTATGTCAACGTCGGGCATGGCTCACGCGGACTCTGTTCAACGCCGGTCTGCGCGGAACTGATCGCCGCCCAGATCAACGGTGAACCGCGGCCGCTGCCCGCCGCGCTAAGTCAGGCGCTATCGCCGGCACGCTTTCTGATTCGCGGCCTGAAACGAAAAACTTACAGCGGCATGCGATCCTTACAGAACACCACCAGCTCGGTCTCTGACACCGGTTTGGAAATAAAATAACCCTGCGCCTGATGACAGCCGGCAACCTGCAGATAATCCCAGGCCGCCTGGGTTTCCACGCCCTCGGCAACCGAGGTAATTCCCAACTCCCGCGCCTTGGCAATAATACTGTCGACCTTGTTGCGGGCATCCTCATCGGTCAGCATATCAGCGACCAGCAGCCGGTTAATTTTCAATTCGGTCACCGGCCCCTGCAGCAGCTGTTCACGCCCGCTCATCGCGTCGCTGAAATCGCTGATCGATAAGCCGAAGCCGTAACCGTGCAAATGCTGCAAGCTGCGTATTTCATCGCCATCTTCATGCAGCTGCGCGGTGTCGGTCAGCTCAAAAATCAGAAACTCCGGCTCTAAGCCATTATCGCGCACCGCTTCCAGCAGCACCTTGGTAAAGCCGGGCTTTTTCAATGCCGCTACCGACAGATTTACCGACACTGTGGCGTCGATGTCACGCTGTCGCCAACGCGCGCAAGCCGCCGCGGCCTGACTGGCCATAATCGAGGTCAGCTCGCCGATATTACCGGACGCCTCCAGCTCTTTGATAAACACCGCCGGCGAAATGGCACCCAATTCGGGGTGAAACCAGCGCGCCAGCGCTTCAACGCCTTTGACCTCGTCTGAGGCCAGCGACACGATCGGTTGATATGAGGCGTCAAATTGATAGCCGCGCAAGCCGCGAAGAATATCTAAATCATCCAGGTTCAAAGAGGATTCAGTCGCGGACATGCTGCCGCCTTCGATAAAATCGATCAGCCTCTGTACAGCCGCTTCGGAAACCGGCTTCTCGATCGCGCTGATGACGTTAATGCCATAAGATCCGCACAAGCGTTCAGCAGAGCCGAGGACTGCTGCGCCGCGATCGCTGAGTACCGCCATCGAAATACCGGGGTAGGCCTTGCCGACTTTACAGATAAAGTTCAGCGCATCGGAGTCCGGCGCATCCAGATTGCAGATAACCAGCCCCACCGGCGTCTCCGGTTGCGCCAGAATATCCATCGCGTCGGCACCGGACTCTGCGGTTAACAGCTCCGTACCGGACACGCTCCGAAATTTTTCTGCGGTCTGTATCCGACTGCCGGCTTCGCTGTCGAGCAGTAAAATTTTCATAGCACCCCTGCTGCAATCAAAATGATAGCTAAACTTACCAGAATTCATAAGCTTATCGTGATTATGTAATATAAGCGCCCGATAAAAACTGCGGCTCTTAGCAGGGTCCCTGCACACTTAGCGGCCGGTCACCATCTCGCCGACCAAATCGATCGCCTTAATCAGCTCGCTGCTCTTAAGCAAATAGTGTTCGGCACCGGCTGCCAGACAACGCTCGCGCAGCAGCCGGTCCGGTGAGGAGCTCAGCACCAGGCTGCGTACCCGCGTACCCGCCTCATTCAAATGCCGCAACACCGCCAGCGCGGTGCCGCCGGGCAGGAACATATCCAGCACAATAATATCGGGCCGCAGCATTTTGATGCGCTGGCGCGTACTGTTGAAATCGAAGGAATGCACAGTCTGCGCAACGCCGGGCAGCGTCGCGATCTCCCTAACCAGTCGCTCGCGGATAAGCTGAGCGCCATCTGCGATGAGAATATTCACTGCGCGCCGCCCGTTGGTGTTGCAAGTATCAATGCCGGATTCTATGGGCGCGGCCCGATACGGCAAGTCACGCAGCCCGTGAAAGCCTTGTAGCTGAGTCAAACCCCTGCTGTCACAAATAGGATGACAAATGCAGCGAGCTCGCCTGCGTGGGACCACCCGCGCTCTCAAACTCAATCAGCAATGTGACTCAAGGCATTGTTTTTCTGTGAGTTCTGCTATGATGTCTCTCGCTTCGATGAAGCTTACGCCACTTGCAACACCAAACTATTGACGTAAAGGCAGGACAGCGCATGCGTTTTACCCGACAAAAAAGTGCTCGAAAGACACCCATTAGCAGCCTAAAAAACGCCGGTTTTACCTTGGTAGAGCTGCTGATCGTTGTCATTATCCTGGCGATTTTGGCCGCCATTCTGGTGCCGCAATTCTCCGGCTCCACCGATGACGCCAAGCTGTCAGCGCTGGATGGCAATCTCTCCGCGATGCGCAGCGCGATTGCTTTGTACCGCCAACAGCACGGCGCACTGCCCGGCAATACGACTTCTGTTTCCGGTACCTGTGACGGCACCAGTGGTACCGCGACTGCGGCACTGGCCGATGCGCCGGTCGGATTTCTCGAACAGCTGTCGCTGTATACCAAAGTCAACGGCGAAGCCTGCTCCAAAGCGACCGATGCCGGTGGCACCAAGATTTATGATTACGGCCCCTACTTTGGCAAAGCGGCACTGCCCAACAACCCCTTTACCGGCGTCAACACGCTCGAAGTGGTGGAAAACGGTGACCTGAATATGGTCGGCACTGGTACCACCGGCGGCTGGAAATATGATCGCCTCACCGGCAAGTTTATCGCCAACGACACCACCGCCGGCCGCGATCTGCGCTAAGCGAAGCACAGCCGCGTGACGCCTGACCACACTGTAGTGGGCGAACGCGGTTACAGCATGCTCGAGTTGCTGATTGTGGTCGGCATTGTTTCGATAATCGCCGCAGTGCTCCTGCTTCCCGCCGACAACCCCAGCGATGGATTAGAACTGGAAGCCGCGGCGCGCGAAGTCGCTGCGGCGCTGCGATTCGCGCAGTCAGAAGCCAGGCGTAGCGGCATCCCCCACGGCGTGGAATTAAAAACCGGTACCCAGCAGATGCGCCTTTACAGGGTGGCCGACACCACCGCAGACACGCCCACTAAAGTCTTTACCGTCTATCACCCCACAGACATAAGCCTATATAACATCACGTTCAGCAGCGACCGTTTCCCCGCGACATTCGTCAGCGCCAATGTGTTCTATCAAGGCTTGGGCGCGCCGAAATTTTTTACCGAATTTTTCGGCGGCAGCGGCACCCCCGGCTTCAAGTCCGGCGGTATCAGCCGGGTATTGACCAGCGCACAAATCACGCTGGCCCACGCCGGTCGCAGCATCACGATCAATGTCGCAGCGCAGAGCGGCACGGTGTCGGTACTGTGATCGGAGCCGGATACAAAGGTAAACCGGAACGCGGCTTTACCTATGTCGAGATGATGATCGCCACCGCGATTCTGGCGGTGGCGCTGATACCGGTGATGCAATCGCTGCAAATCGCCGGCGATGCCGGGACGCTGGCCGGTACCGCCATCGACCGCCAGCTGAGCGTGCAAAGCGGCATCGATTCGGTGCTCGCTGAAGACTTCGACACTTTGTTAGCGGCAGCGACGGCGGCAAACAGCGCTGGCATTGCCACCAGCTTTTCCGACCCGGTGGCGGCCGAGCCGCGGCGGCTGGTCTATATCTCATTCTACGATGCCGACAATAGCGACCTCGACGGCGACCCCTTTACCATCGCAGACGACGACAGCGACGCCGACGGCAATCCTTATACCAACCCCAACGCAGCGATCACCCTGCTTTGGGTCAAAGTGCAGATCAAGGGCACCCGGCAAAGCCTGCAGGTGCTGACCCGCGAATGAGTACCGCGCCGCGAAACCCTAGCCGCCAATACGGTTTTACGCTGATCGAGCTGACGCTGACCACCTTGATCGCCGGCATGGTCATGTTGTCGCTGGGCACGCTGCTGACCGGCGCACTGAACGCACTCGATAGCAATAACCGCAATAACGAAGTCATCATCAACGGCGGTGCCGCCATCACCCGCATGAGCGAAGCGATCCGCAACACCCGCCAGCTGGTACTGCCGCTGCCCGACAATCCGGCCACGAGCTGGCGCGAGCATGTGCGCGAACAAACTCTGCCGGCATCGCCCGCCGAACCGGGTAGCAGCTTCGCCAGCGCGGTGCTGTCGGTGACGCTGTCGCCATTGCAGGATCTCGACAACGACGGCTGGGCCGACGCCAACTTCGATAAGGATTATCAGGACCTGAATGACAATGGCAGCCGCGATCCGGGTGAGCCCGAGCGCATCGACGAAGATTCTACCGGCGATGTGAACCACGATGGTAAAAACGGCATCCTCGGCATCGACGACGACGGCGACGGCGCGGTCGATGAGGATCACACCGATGGCGAAGACGACGATGAGGACGGACTGCGCAATGAGGACTGGGTTGATGGCATCGATTGGGACGGCGACGGCAATATCGACGAGGATCCAAAGAAAGACCTCAGCGGCGAAGCCGCACCCGGCCTGCCCGGCGTCGACGACGACAACGACGGCTCAATCGATGAGGGCGACAAAAATGATGACGATGAGGACGGTCGCGTCGATGAAGACTGGCGCGATACTATTACCTGGTACCTCAGTGGCAATAAACTCATCGAGCGGCACCCGGTATTCTATGACGTGAACGGCGACAGCCTTATCAGCGGCAAAGATTATGTGGAAACGACACTGGTCGAGGGCGTGACCGCCTTCCGGGTGGCGCGCATCGCCGCGCCGCGCGGTCTGCTGGTCGATCTGAGCCTGACCGTCAGCGATGGTGTCAGCCGCCATAAATTCAGCGCGCTGAGCCGCGTCGGGGCCGGCCTGTAATGGGCCCTGACTGCCGCCACGCCGCGCTGCCGGCACGACAGGCCGGTTATGTATTGCTGAGTGTGACTGCAGCATTGGTGGTGATCGCTGCCATCAGCCTGATGCTCAACCGCAACACCGCCATGACCAACGAACTGGTGGCGGCTGGCGCTGAGCGCGCGCAGGCACAATTGGCGGCGGAATCGGCGCTAACCCTGATGCGCCGGCAGATCAACCGCGCCAACTGCAACGGCTATACCGGGCTCACCGACTATCCGTTTCCACCGGCCAGTGGCACCTTGGTCAGCACCACGGTGTCACCGGCGGCGGGGCCGGCAGTGGATTTGTCGGTCACCGCCACCACCGCAGCGGGCAGCAGCCACAGCATCCGCCGCAGCAGCGAGCCGGTCTATCAATGGCCGCTCAGCAGCGTGGCGATTGCACCCGATGCCGTGGCCGGCAAAGACGCGATGATCGCTGACGGCTTTGACGACTTTCTGAATTTCGGCGCAGAGCAAAAAATCAACATCAGCAATGATCTGATTCAGGAACGCGCTCTGCTGCAATTCGACCTGTCGGCGGTGCCCGCCGACGCCGACATCGTCAAGGCCATCCTGACACTGGATATGGACGATATCTCCTCCGGCAGTGACATTACCGTCACCGCACACCGGATCACCGTCGCCTGGCTGGAAGGCACCGGTACCGGCACCCTGACCGATGACGGCGTCGACTGGCATGAGTACACCGACAGCGATCACTGGACGACCCACGGCGGCGATTTCGATGCCGCCATCGCCGGCAGCACCCGCCTGCCCGATCCGCCCTTCGCCTATGACAAGCTGGAGCTGAAAATTACCGGTCTGGTCCGCGACTGGACCGCGGGAACCTACCCGAACTACGGCCTGCTGTTGCAGGGCAGCGCGCCGCTGTCGCAGCTGAAATTTTATAGCAGCGACCATTCCAACCCCAGCCATTGGCCTGCGCTGACGGTTTACTGGCGCTGTCTGTGCGGCGCGACCTGTTAAGTGTTTGATTCAACTGCCGATAATATTCCGAGTGCGTCACAGATTTAAGAAATAGCTTTAAGTCTATGAAATTAAAAGGTTAAACTGGCCGGTGATGCTAGAAAAATTAAAACAGCTATTACCCGCCAGAGACATCGCGCCGAGCGCGGGGCCGATCGGTATCGAATTCGCCCGCGAGACCCTGCATCTGGTGCAATTGCGCGCCGGCCGCGGCGATACCATTGAATGTGTGTCGCGGGTCAGTATCGACTACCCCAGCAACCGCGAACACACCCTCGATGACCCCGCCGCCACCCGCGCACTGCTGAAGAAGGCGCTGGC
>JBFJYC010000184.1:0-6369 GCA_041622815.1 Spongiibacteraceae bacterium
CCTACGCCACCCCGCAGGGCGGCATCGGCCCGCACATCGATAATTACGACACATTTATTCTACAGGGGCAGGGTAGCCGCCGCTGGCAGGTAGGCGAGCAGGGTGCTTACGCGCCGCGGGAAAACGATAGTACCGGCTCATTAGTCGAGGACTTTACCCCGATCATTGATGTGGAGATGGTGGCGGGCGATCTGCTCTATATTCCCCCCGGCTTTCCGCACTCTGGCACTGCGCAGACACCGGCGCTCAGCTACTCCATAGGGTTTCGCTCGCCCAGCCAGCAGGATATTTTCAGCGCCTTCGCCGATACATTAATCGATGAGGATTTGGGTGCGCTGCGCCTGACAACCCGCGGTGCATCGGCACAACCCGGACTGTTAACACTGGACGAACAATCGAATCTGCGGGCCCTGATGCAGGCGCTGATCGAGGATGAAGCAGTTGCTCCTGCGGTATTCGCCACGCTGCTGAGTCAGAACCGGTTTGAGTTGGATATCTGCGAGCCGGAAGCGCCCTACAGCGGCGCGGATATCAGCGAGGCGATCGAAAATGGCATCGCGCTTCACCGCATCGGTGGTTTGAAAGTGTTGCAGGCAGAGGGCGATATCCGGTCCCGCCTGTTCGTGTCTGGTGAGGCTTTCCTGCTGGAGGACACCAGTACTGAGATATTGGCGCTGCTGGCGAATCAGCTGGTGCTGGATGCTAATCTACTCCGCGAAATTTGTGAGGCGGCGGCGGCAAAGCAATTTTTACTGGAGATGCTGAACCGCGGCTTCTATTACTTTGAAGAATAAAGGGGAACCAATGAGCGCTAATATCAGATGGCCTGCATTCAACTGGGAAGATCCCTTTTTGCTGGAGCAGCAATTGACCGAAGAAGAGCGTCAGTTGCGCGATACTGCCCGCAGTTACGCGCAGGCTAAGCTCGCGCCGCGGGTACGGGAAGCTTACCGCAACGAACAGACCGACCCTGCAATTTTCAGAGAAATGGGGGAGCTGGGTTTGCTCGGGGCGACGATAACCGGCTATGGCTGCGCCGGCGTGGGCTATGTCAGCTACGGGTTGATCGCCCGCGAAATTGAAAGCATTGATTCAGGCTACCGCTCAATGATGAGTGTGCAGTCGAGCCTGGTGATGTACCCCATTTATGCTTATGGCAGCGAAGAGCAGCGTTTGAAGTATTTGCCGAAACTCGCTGACGGTTCGTGGATCGGTTGTTTCGGGCTGACCGAACCGGATCACGGCTCAGACCCCGGCGGCATGCTTGCCCGCGCGAAATCCGTTGACGGAGGCTACAGCCTGTCGGGCAGCAAAATGTGGATTTCTAATGCGCCGATCGCCGACGTGTTCGTGGTATGGGCGAAAAATGATGCGGGTAAGGTGCGCGGCTTTGTGCTTGAGAAAGGCATGCCGGGACTGAGCGCGCCGAAGATCGAGGGCAAACTGTCATTGCGCGCCAGTATCACCGGCGAAATCGTAATGGATGAAGTGTTTGTGCCCGAGGCAAATTTGCTGCCAAACGTTGAAGGTTTGAAGGGGCCGATGGGCTGCCTGAACAATGCCCGTTTCGGGATTGCCTGGGGCGCGCTAGGCGCGGCGGAAGCCTGCTGGCATGCCGCCCGTGAGTACACGCTGGAGCGCAAGCAATTCAACCGGCCGTTGGCGGCGAACCAACTGATTCAGAAAAAACTGGCGGATATGCAAACCGAAATCAGTCTGGGGCTGCAGGGCTGTTTGCAGGCCGGGCGCCTGAAGGATAGAGAAGAATTGCCCGCGGAACTGATTTCACTGCTGAAACGCAATTCCTGCGGAAAGGCGCTGGAGATTGCGCGTATGGCGCGGGACATGCACGGCGGCAATGGTATTTCAGATGCATACCCGGTATTCCGGCATATGTGTAATCTCGAAACGGTGAATACCTATGAAGGGACGCACGATGTGCATGCGCTGATTCTCGGGCGTGCGCAAACCGGGATTGCGGCCTTTAGCTGAGCAGCTAATCCGTTTCGCTTCTGAGCGGTGAAAGTGGTCTAATTCTTAGCACTTAATATCCCGACAGGTCGCGAGCGATGGTGAATGCTGACCAGCAAAATTATAAGGAATACATCTTCACGCTGAGCTGTCCGGACCGTCTGGGGGTGCTGGCGCAGGTGTCGTCGCTGCTGTTTGATGCCGGCGCCTTTATCACCGAAACCGCGCAGTATTCCGACCCGTATTCAGAGCGCTTTTTCTCGCGCATGGTATTTGATGACCGCCAGCTCAATGGCGGATTTTCCGAATTGGAGTCGCGCATCACAGAACTCGGCAGCAAGTTGGAGCTGAACTACCGGCTGCGCGAGCTTGCCTACCGCCCCCGGGTTTTGCTCGCTGTATCTAAATACGATCACTGCCTGAACGTGTTGCTGACCAAGTGGCGCTCAGGGGCGCTGCCGGTCGAGATTGTCGGTGTGGTGTCCAACCACGAAGACTGCCGCGGTATGGTCGAGTGGTACGGTATTCCCTACCACTACCTGCCGGTGACAGCGGCGAGCAAGTCGCAGCAGGAGGCGCAGATGCTCGCGTTGATGGAATCGGAACGGGTCGAGTTGCTGGTGCTGGCGCGCTATATGCAAATCCTATCCGACGAACTCTGCGCTAGGCTACAGGGGCGGGCGATCAATATTCATCATTCATTTTTGCCCGGCTTTAAAGGTGCCAAGCCCTACCATCAGGCCCATGCCAGAGGCGTCAAAATCATCGGCGCCACCGCTCACTATGTGACTGCCGACCTCGACGAGGGGCCGATCATCGTGCAGGAGGTACGCCACGTCGATCACTCGCATACGCCGGAACGCATGGTGCACATGGGGCACGACATCGAGGCCTCGACGCTGTCGCGGGCGGTGCTGCTGCACACGGAAGAGCGTGTGGTGCTCAATGGGTCGCGCACCGTGATTCTCGAATAAGCGCGCTTGCTTACCGCTATGACGATGTCGGCGCGCCGGAAAAACATTGCACCTGAAATTATTTTGCATATACTGGTTTTCAATTCGGGCTGATATCTGGAATTTACGATGGTTTGGGCACCGCAACGCATGCGCTTTGGCACCTTTATGGCGCCGTTTCACAAGGACATCGTCAACCCGACGCTGGCGATTGAACGCGATCTGGAATTGGTGGAATGGCTCGACAAGCTGAGCTTTGACGAGGCGTGGATAGGGGAGCATCACTCCGGCGCCTACGAATGCATTGCCTCTCCGGAATTATTTCTGGCGACGGCGGCGGAGCGCACCAGGCATATCAAGCTCGCGACCGGCGTCAGTTCGCTGAGCTACCATCACCCGCTGATCCTCGCGGATCGTATCTGTCAGCTCGATCACCAGACCCGGGGGCGGGTGATTTTCGGTGTCGGTCCCGGCCAGCTGGTGGCTGACGCCTATATGATGGGGATCGATCCGGCGCAGTTGCGCGATCGCTTAGTCGAGTCTTTGAGTGCATTGGTGCCGTTGATGAATGGCGAAACCGTGACTATGAAAACCGATTGGTTTGAGCTGCGCGAAGCGCGGGTACATATCCGACCCTATCAGGCGCCGCGCATGGAAATGGCGGTCGCATCGGCGATATCACCAACCGGTGCCCGCACCGCCGGGCAGTTCGGTCTGAGCATGCTGTCGGTGGCGGCTTCCAGTCCGGCCGGATTTAAGCAGCTCGCCAACCACTGGGATATCTGTGAGGACAAGGCGCAGGAGTACGGGCAGAGCGTCGACCGCAACGGCTGGCGCATCGTCACACCGTTTCATATCGCCGAATCCAAAGAGCAGGCGATTGAAGAACTGCGTCACGGGCTGATGGATATGATGAGTTACTTCAAGCGCTTTGGCGGCAGCGCCTTTCCGCAGGCAAAGAATTTTGATGAGGCACTGGAGCTGTGGACCACCGGCGGACTCGGCGCCTTCGGTGTCGGCATGATCGGCACGCCCGATGATATGGTCGCCCATATCAAAAACCTGCAGCAGCAGTCCGGCGGTTTCGGTTGTTTTTTAGGGCTGGCTCACAACGCCGCGAACTGGACCGCGACCAAGCGCTCCTGGGAATTGTTTGCCCGCTATGTGATGCCGCATTTTCAGCACAGCAATAGTAACCGCCCGGCCTCGCTGGATTGGGCCGCCGGCAACGCCGATCGGTTTATGGAGGGCTATATCGGCGGTATTCAGGCGGCGACCGAAAAACACGAGCAAGAGCAGCAGGCCAAAGCCGCTGCCGCGAAGGCCGCCTCATGAGTGCGGCGCTACCTTTTGTCAGCGGTGCCGTTGATGGCAGCCATCTCGGCGAGTTTTTTACCACGCCGATTCAGTTTCTGCACCGGATCTACGACGAGTGCGGCGAGATCGGCGAGTTTGATATGGGCGGCTTGCGCACCGTATTGATGATCGGCCCCGAGGCCCACGAGGCGTTTTTCCGCGCTCCCGAAGATCAGCTCAGCGCCGCCGAGGCCTATCAGATGATGGTGCCGGTGTTCGGCGAAGGTATTCAGTACGGCGCCAAGCCGCATATCGAGCGCCAGCAGCTGCGGATGCAGTATCAGGGGCTCAAGCACGACAAGATGGTGAATTACGCTGACGTCGTCGCCCGGGAAGTGAACGATTTTATCGCCGGCTGGGGCGATAGCGGTGAGATCGATATTTACGAAGCCTTTACCGATCTGACATTAAAAACCTCAACCCATTGCCTGCTGGGCAGCGATTTCCGTTACACCCTGACTGAGGAGTTCGCCGATCTGTATCAGGATCTCGAGCATGGCATTGATCCGTCGGCGCTACTCGATCCTAATCAAACCAAAGACACCTTCGACAAACGTGACCGCGCCCGTGAGCGATTAGAAGCGCTGATCGCTGAGCGCGTGGCTAAGCGCCGCGCCAGTGGTGAGTTTGAACACGATATGCTGCAGTTGTATATGGACGCCGAGTACGAAGACGGCAGCAAACTCAGCGACCATGAAATTACCGGTATGGTGATCTGGTTTATGTTTGCCGGCCACCACACCAGCTCCAATACCGCGGCGTGGACCCTGCTGGAAATCGCGCGGCATCCGCAATACCGCACACGCCTGCAGACCGAGGTTGATCAGTTGCGGGCGGATAACCCGGAACTGAGCCTCGCCGCGCTGAAAGAGATTCCGCTGATCGAAGGCTTTATGCGCGAGTGCCTGCGCGTGCATCCGCCACTGAATGCCATCTCGCGCCGGGTGATGTACGACTTTGAATACAAGGGTTATGTCGTCGAAGCCGGTAAGAACGTGATGCTGTGCCCGCACGTCGCCCACAAGCTGCCGGAACATTTTAAAAACCCGAACATGTTCGATCCGGACCGGCCGAAACCGGATAACCCCTTTGCCGAAATTTCTTTCGGCGGCGGGCGCCGCAAGTGTGTCGGCAATGCCTTTGCAGTACTGCAGGTTAAAACCATTATCGCGGCACTGTTGCAGCACTATGATTTTGAGCTGACGCAACCGGCAGAAAGTTATACCGAGATTATGCCGGCCTTAATTTTAAGGCCGAGTGATCCCTGCGTATTGCGTTACCAGCGGCGGCAGAACACATGAGTTGGTGTATCAAAGTCGATAAAGACCTCTGCCAGGGCCACGGTATGTGTCATATGGAAGCGCCGGAGTTGTTTGCCCTGACTGACGGCGATGGCCCCTACCAACTGGTTCAGGTGTTGGACGAGCGGCCGCCGGATGCGTTGCGTGCCAAGGCCGAAGCGGCTGCGGATTCCTGCCCGAACCGGGTCATAAGCATTGTTGAGGAATAGCCATGATTAAGCACGTTACGCTGATTAATTTTACCGATGGAGCCACCGAGGATCAGAAACAGGCGGTGCTGGCGGTATTTAAAAGTTTACCCGAGCATATTCCCGGTATCCGCGACTTCAGCGTCGGTCTGGATCTGGGCTTGCTCGAAGGTAATGCGGGGCTGATGGTGCAGGCGAGCTTCGATAAGGAGTCGGACTTTATGAGCTACTCCACGCATCAGGCGCATATGGACGTGGTGTATCCGGTGTGTGGTCCGGTGATGGCCGGCTACTCTACTGCGCAGATTAAGGCATGAGTGTGCGCGTTTCTGCAGTTGCACTGGCGGCGGGGTTGGTTGCCTGCAGCAATCCGCCACCGCTGGATTTTACTGGTCCGGTCGATGACTGGCGTCACCCGGGCAACACGTCCGATGGGCAGCGTTATTCGCCGCTGACGCAGATCGATAAAAACAACGTCAAACATCTGCGCGAAGCCTGGCGCTATCATTTCGGCGAAGCGTCGGACGGGTTTGACGGCAACACCGCCACCGCACTGCAGGTGACGCCGCTGGTGATTAACAACAGCATGTACGTGTGCAG
>JBFJYC010000185.1:0-6342 GCA_041622815.1 Spongiibacteraceae bacterium
ATACTCGAAAACTCTAGCGTCGCTGCGCTCACAGGAGAACGACTGATGTGCATATGTCAGGCCTAGCGATAAGCCTAGTTTGTACCAGCAACTGAACTGTATCAGTAGATCTGTGGTCCCGCCTAACTGGGTTGGCACGAAGGAAAAGAATATTTTTCTACTATGCGCAGACTCCGAGGCGTCTAATAAAGATTCGGGCAGCTTAAACAATTCCGGAGGCCTAGGTTTAATTATGTGCAATTGTCCTATGTTAGCAGAAATAGATATTAGCTAATTTCGCGCTGCAGGAATTGCCGCTGGCTGCTATAACGTTCTACCATAAGATTTTAGACTAACTAGATTGGCGCCGCCTTGCTGATTCAACAAATCTGGACCGGTAATGCATACCGCAACTTCAATTACCTTATCGTTTGCCCAGAGACCGGTGAGGCGCTGGCGGTAGACCCGCTCGATCACGACAAGTGCCTGAAGGCAGCCCGTGACAACGGCTGGTCAATTACCCAGATTCTCAATACCCATGATCACCCGGACCACACCGGTGGCAATCAGGCGATGATTGCGGCGACCGGCGCCAAACTGCTCGCTCACCGCAATGCGGCTGACACCATAGCCGGCATCGATGTAGGACTGGTCGCCGGTGACGTCATCAGCATTGGCCGCAGCGTCGAACTGCGTGCGCTCGATACCCCCGGCCATACTATGTCGCATATCTGTCTGCTGTCCGAAACTGAGCAGCCGGCCCTGTTCAGCGGCGACACGCTATTTAATGCCGGCGCCGGCAATTGCCATCATGGCGGCCACCCGGAGGCGCTCTACGAGACTTTCGCCAGCCAGCTCGCTGCGCTACCTGATGCGACCCGGATCTATCCCGGTCACGATTATATCGACAACAATCTGCGCTTTACGCTGGATCGCGAGCCCGGCAATAGCGACGCGGAGTCGCTGCTCTCGGAAGTGGCAAACCAGAACCCCGAGGCGGCGTTTGTGTCTACCATCGGCCTCGAAAAAGAGATCAACGTATTCTTTCGCCTACAAAGCCCGACGGTTATTGCCGGACTGCATGCAGCATTCAGTGCTCTGCCGGAGCATCCGGACGCAAAAACGGTATTCCTGAAGCTGCGGGAACTGCGCAACAGCTGGTAAGGCCGAAAGCGTGATAGGCAGCGTTCGGCAGCTGGTGTAGCTTAGCTGCTGCACTTACCTATTGCGGAGCAGGGCCGGACCATGGACTCAATTACCGAAGGCGTAGAACCGCCACCCCTAGATGAAAATACCGCCAATCTGCTGAAGCAGGCCGGCATCCACCTGGTGGTGGCAATTAGCGCCGTTGCACTCTGGGCCGCGCTGGACAGCTGGTGGCTGATCTCAAAGCTCGGGCTGGCCGCCATCATGTCGATGATCGGTGCGATCGTGTTCGGCATTACGTTAAGCCATATTCTGCATGAGTGGGGCCACTACATCGGTGTCCGCTTGGCCGGCGCTAATCCGCCGGTAAAATCCGCAGCGGCGCCCCTGTTTTTCGATTTTGATTATAAGAACGGTACGCAGAAGCAGTTCCTGTGGATGAGCTTTGGCGGCGCTGCCGGTAACTGGTTACTCGTACTTGTTTTATTGATCTCGCTGCCCTTCGATACTATCGGGCGGGTCATGATCTGGGCCACCGCCGCCGGCATGACCGCTTACGTCGCGATATTGGAGTATCCGGTCATCGCAGCCGCGTGGCGCGGTGAAGAACCGATGGCGGCGCTGACAAAGGCCTTTTCACGGCCGGGGATTTTTAAACGCGCAACGCTGGCAGGCCTCGCCACGCTGGCCATACTGACGCTGCTTTTGACTTAAGCCATACTTTCCGGAAAGAACATGGTGGGATTTGATTTATCGTGTATCTCTTCCAGGCGCTTATCAGCAATCTCTTTCCAATAGTCTTCAGCGAGCAGATAGAACTGTCTGTCTTTTATACCCTGCAGCACACGCTCAGCCATCACCATCGGATCGAGACCGCCGGCGGTGGAGTCAGTAATGGCATCATGCGTCATTTTGCTAAACTCGGTTTCAACCACATCACCGGCACCACTGTAGTGTGCAGGTCGGTTGCGCGCCGCGGCGGCGATGCCGGTGTTGATCAACTCCGGGCATAACAACGACACACCGATCTGTGGCGCCACCGCTTCCATCTCTTTGAACAGGCACTCACTCAGCGAGGCGGCGGCCGCCTTGGTCATGCAGTAAACCGATGAAAACGGCATGGTGGTGAATCCCGCCATCGACGCGGTATTCACAATATGTCCCTCTTCACCGTGCGCTATCATGGCCGGTACAAAACTGCGCAGTCCATTGGCAATACCGTGCACGTTCACATCGAGCAACCACTGATAATCGGCGGCGGAAGATTCCCAGCTCGCACCGCCGACAAAAACCCCGGCATTGTTACAGAGGACATGCACATTACCGAAAGCATTCTGTGCGACCTGCGCGAGTGCGTCGGTCGCGGCCGGCTTGCTGACATCGCATTCAACTGTTATGACTTCCGCATCAGCACATAGCACTTTTTCTTTAGCGGCGCTGAGCGCGCCGGTCTCTATATCCGCCATCACAACATTCATGCCCTGACGGGCGAATAATTGCGACAAAGCTAAACCGATACCGCTGGCGGCGCCTGTAACTACTGCGGTTTTACCTCTTAATATCTGCATAAATTAGTATTCCGGAGATTCGGGGCTCGCCATATGATCAGGCTTTACTGAATAGTTTATCTACTGCCGTCCAGTGGTCATCGTGTACCCAGTGATCCGCGAACAACGCAGTTTCTTCGGCCACCACGGCATCCCGGCTATGCCCCTGCCACACGGAAATTGCGGTTTGCTTATAGCTGCGCATGACATGGGCAGACTGCTCCAGCATCGGTGCCAGCACGCGCGACAAGGCATCTTCAAGCGACTCTTCCGTCGTCGCAACGTAATCCGCAAGCCCGTTGAACAATGCTTCCTGCGCGGTAAACCACTGCTTGGAACAGAGCATTGCAATGCCCCGGGGCCCGACTTTGCGCAGCAAGTCGTAACCGCCGCCCCAGCCCGGTGAGATATTAATCCTACCCTGCACATAGGCGATGCGGGCATGGCCCGCCAGCAGCCGCATATCACAGGCCAGCGCCAGTTCGGCGCCACCACCGAGGGCATCGCCGTTCACCGCCGCCAGCACCGGGGCCGGGAAATAACGGATGCTATCCAGTGCCGCACGACCCGCCTCGGACATGGCGACCGCCTGTTCATGTGCGCGCAACTCTGACAGTTCACGCAGATCGCCCCCGGCGGCAAAACTTTTATCGCCGCTGCCACGCAATACCGCGAGCTTGATCCCCCGATCTGCTGCGTAATCGGAGAACACTGATCTGATATCTGCCAGAGTATCGCCGGACAAAGCGTTGCGAACCTGCGGCCGGTTTATCTCAACCGACAACACACCATCGCTAAGCTTAATGTTGAGATATTTACTCACACAGGCTCACACATAAAGACCGGAATATTGCGGTCGGTACGGGCCTGATACTCATCGAAGTCCGGATAAAGGGACAGCAGGTGCGGCCACAGCGCCGCCTTTTCTTCGTCGCTCACCTGCCGCGCACGCATCTTGCGTGTTTCACCGCGAAAGGTGATTTCGACATCAGGATTCGCTTTGACGTTGTAATACCAGAGCGGGCTTTTATCCATACCGCCCTGCGACGCTACCAGTAACTCTTTGTCTTCGTAGGGCAAATGGATCAACGGCACTTCCCGCCACTCGCCCGATTTCGCACCCTTGGTACCGAGCACACAAATTTCATAGCCGCCCGGAAAGTGCTTCATCAAACGGCCTTTACTTTTTTTATAAACCCAAACATTGAGCTTGGAATACGGCTTGATAAATTTACGGCCTATCGACTGCTGCTTCTCAGTCATTAGCTGCACATCTTCGCGCTTGGTTTTTACGTAGTCATACTTGACCATTATTGACTCCTTGCACTGCGGCTTATTTCCAGCCGCGGGGGTTAGTATTCAGCTCTTCTGCTTTTATGTCGAAAACTGTTTGCATTCTCGCGCGCTCGTTCGGGTGTCTGTCGCTGACTTCGTACGACTCTCTCGGGTCTGACTTCATATCGAACAGCCAATTGGATTTCTTGTTCAAGCCAATCAGGCTATAAATGCCGTAGTAAAACTCGCGCTCTTGTTGAAACTTAAAACGATGATCGCGCACCGCCTTCAGTTTGTTACCGGAAAAGTAATACAGATAATCATGCGGGCTATCCTGCTTGCCCGACAACATGCCGGCGATGCTTCTACCATCGATGATGCGGTCACCGGGCAGCGGCAGCTTCAGCCAATCCACGATAGTGGGCAGCAGATCAGTGCCCATCGACAAACCTTCCAGAGTGCGGCCGCCTTCAATTTTTCCGGGCCACCAGGCAATAAATGGTACCCGCATACCACCCTCAAGCGTCTGACTTTTGCGGCCGCGTAAGTTTCCGGGGTCACCCTCATACCAGGGACCGTTGTCTGAGGTGATAATAATAATTGTATTGTCGAGCACACCGGCGGTTTTCAGGGCATCAACGATCGCGCCCAAACCACTGTCCGCCTCCTCCATTACATCGCCGTAGAGTCCGGCGTCAGACTGACCCAGACGCGAACTGCGCACATGCAAGGGAATATGCGGAAAGTTATGTGCAAAGTATAAGAAGAACGGCTGCCGCTGCTTGGCGCTATTATTGATAAACCTCGTTGCCTCGCTGGTATACACCTCGGTCATACGGGTTTGATCGGCAGGCGCGGATACATCAATCTTACGATTGCGGTACCAGGCGAAGGGCTCCATGTCGTTGCTGTAGAGCGCACCGTAAAAACTATCGAAACCGAAATCATTCGGCAATGAAGGTGCGATATCGCCGAGATGCCACTTGCCGACCATACCGGTTTGATAGCCGGCCGCCTTGAGTATGTCGGCCATTGTAATTTCTTCAGCCGGCATACGGATGGTGTCGCTGAAAACTTTATTTTTATAACCGGCCGGATGTTTGTCAGGAAAATACACCGAGGTAACGCCCGCCCGCGGCGGCAAGCGCCCGGTCAGGTAACCCGCCCGCGCCGGTGTGCATACCGCCGCCGGCGAATAGAAACCGGTCAGGCGTACGCCTTTCTCGGCAATCTCGTCGATACGCGGCGTCTTGATCGCAATATTGCCGTAGGCGCCTAAGTCACCGTAGCCAAGATCGTCATAAAGCACGAACACTATGTTCGGACGGGGCTCTGGTTGCGCTTCACTAATGGTAGCCACCGCGCGTAAATACTCGCGCTTTCCGGCGAGTCCTACCTCGTCATCCTGCTGCTCAAACAGTTTGATCTTCACAGCGGCATAGGCCGCCAGGATTAACGCAGCGAGCAATATAACGAGAAAGAAATGACTGATAATCCGCAGCATGGGAGTGGTTCCGGGGTCAGCCCTTATTCAGCGTCTTGCGCGCTTCCAGCCAGGCGCCGATGGTAATGCCCATATTATGCGGGTTGTAGGCATCCTCCTCGTAGCTGAACAGCCCGTTCCCGGCATAGTGCAAAATCGTGATATTCGGCTCCTGATAAATCTTGCCATCGCCGAGGTCTTCCATACGGTTCATTACCTCACAGAAAATCCAGCCCTTCTCCACATCTATCGAATACCACTGCACAGGGAAGGCGGTCATTTTGTCGGCCGGATGTTGGGTCATTACACCCGTGAACCAGTCCTGAATCCGCTGGCGCCCCCAGAAACGGCCGTAATGATGCTCAAAATAGGTCGCGTCTTCGGTAAAACATGCCGCCCAGTCGGACCAGTCCTTGGTTTGCGCGCCCTTCAGTGCCGCCGCCTGATACTTATCAAACGCCGCTTCAATCTCTTCCCGGGCCCATCGCGCCATTTCAAGCTCCTTGTTAGCAATTGTCTTCAACTAATTACCGCCGCACGATAACTTACTGCCTGCCACGGGCCAGCGCAACGCTAATGGCAGGGCGCTGCCAGCACTTGCACCAAGCGATATCTCAACGCACAATCCGCCTCTGTTCTGCATCTTAACTAAAATTAATAAACCGGAATCATTATGGCGAAGTCATACCCCGCATTGAAAATCCGCAGCTGGCTGCCGGTGGCGGCCGGCCTGCTCTGGTCAGCCGGCGTGACCGCGCAGCTGGCACTGGAAGAGGTTGTTGTAACAGCCCAGAAAAAGGAAGAGAGCCTGCAGGATACGCCCATCGCCCTCGACGCCTTTGACGAGGACGCACTGGAACGGGAAGGTATCAGCAATGTCGGGGATCTGGCCAACAATGTGCCGGCCATGAC
>JBFJYC010000186.1:0-6321 GCA_041622815.1 Spongiibacteraceae bacterium
ATTTACTACAGTAGCCTACCAGTGGCAGCGCGACGGTGCTGACATTAGCGGCGCGACCAATTCGACCTATACGCTGACACAGGCTGATGTCGGCGCTGCTATTCGTGTTGTCGCCAGCTATACCGATAATTCCGCTACGGCAGAGACTGTGACCAGTGCGGTAACCTCGGCAGTCACAAATGTGAACGACGTTGGTACGATCACGATCGCCGGGACCGCGGCCCAAAATGAAACGCTCGCTGCTAGCCTTAGTGATGCCGACGGATTTAGCACAGTGGCCTACGAATGGCAGCGCGACGGTGCTGCCATTAGCGGCGCGACCAATTCGACCTATACGCTGACCCAGGCGGATGTCGGCGCGGCAATCCGCGTTGTGGCGACCTATACCGATAGTCAAGGCACTAATGAAAGCGTGACCAGCACGGCAACCGCTGCGGTTACTAACGTCAACGATACGGGTGCGATCACAATAACCGGTAGTGCGGCCCAAAATCAGACTTTGACTGCCAGTCTGAGCGATGCCGATGGGTTTGCCACTGCTGCCTACGAATGGCAGCGCGATGGTGAGGCAATCAGTGGCGCAACCGGGCCGACGTATACGCTGACTCAGGACGACGTGGGGACGCTGATTCGCGTTGTTGCGACCTATACCGACAGTCAGGGCACGGCGGAGAGCGTGACCAGTGGGGCGACTACGGCGGTCGCTAATGTCAACGATGCAGGCATGATCACAATTACCGGCACTGCCGCGCAAAATGAGACTCTAACCGCTACCGTAAGCGATGCAGATCACTATGCGGTAAATGCGGTGAACTATGCCTGGCAGCGCGATGGTGTTGCGATTAGCGGTGCAACCGGCTCGACCTACGTTCTGACACAGGATGATGTAGGGGCGGCGATTCGGGCGGTGGCTAGCTATACAGACAATCAGGGCACTGCAGAAAGCGTGGTCAGTACCGCAACCGCTGCAATCGCCAACGTTAACGACACGGGTGAGGTAACGATCTCCGGCACCGTTAGCCTTGGGGAAACCTTAACCGCCGATCTCAGTGATCTTGATGGTTTTGCGACAGTTGCTTACGAATGGCAGCGCGACGGGTCAGCCATCAGTGGGGCAACCGGCCATAGCTATACACTGATGTCCGCCGATGTCGGTTCTACGATACGTGTCGTTGCGAGCTATACAGATAGTCTGGGCGCGCCGGAAACCGTGGTTAGCGCGGCGACCACTTCAGTAACTAATGTGAATAGCGCTGCCTCACTCACGCTAAGTGGTAGTGCGACACAGGGTGAAACACTCACGAGTGTCTTAAGTGACGCCGATGGATTTACCGCGAATGCGGTGACTTATGCCTGGCAGCGCGATGGTGTCGATATTAATGGCGCCACCGGCTCGAGTTATAGATTGACGCAGGCCGACGTAGGCGCGGCAATCCGGGTTAGTGCCAGCTATACCGATAATCTGGGTACCGCCGAAACGGTGAGTAGTGTGGCGACTTCTGCTGTACTAAATGTGAACGATACCGGTGCTATTACGATTACCGGGACGGTCCGGCAGGGCGAAGCACTTAGCGCCAGCGTCAGTGATGTTGACGGGCACACGGCCAGTGCGGTGAGCTATCAATGGCAGCGTAGCGGGGTCGACATTGTTGGCGCTACGTCATCTTCTTACGTGTTGACCGATGCTGACGTTAACAATCAAATCAGCGTCCGTGCGATGTATGTAGATGCTCTCGGCACAGCGGAAAGTTTTTCCAGTAATAGTACGACGGTGGTTAAGCCTGTTGTGATTACCTCGTCGGCTCCTTCGGCCGGCCCTGAAACGCGTGGCCAGCAACACAGCGGAAGCAGCTCAGGGGCGGGTCTTAATAACAATGCCAATGCGGTTGATGACGCGGGTGACAGCGGTAATTCCTTAGCGGCGCCACTACAGCAATTGGCGGTGGCCGGGTCATCGGAAGAACGCGCCAACGCGGGTCCCGGGGAGCAGGATGCCAGTCTCTCGTTCCAGAACGATGAGCCCTATGGTGCATCGGGTGAAGAGGGGGCACGTGGACGCGCGGAAGATCTTCAGCTCGTCAATCTAAGATCGAATGGTGATTCTGCAGGGCAGCTATTTTCATTCGGCGGCAAATCAAAAATTCGCGGCGAATTATTAGAGTCGGCTGACCTATGGGCGAACCTGAACACGATGCGGAGTGAGCGACTCGAGATTGACGCTGAAGCTACGGATGTCACTTTTGTGCGCGGTGCTGTTTATGGTGTTACCGCAGGGGTGCTCAGTCTGGCGTTGCGATCGGGCGCAGTTCTGACATCTATGCTAAGTTCTGTGTCTGTCGCCAAGCAGTTTGACCCTCTGACCGTGCTGGCCAAGGAGAATACGAAATTGAAAATCGGAAGCGCTGGCCGAAGCGGTAGCAATGACGCGGCGGATCGCGCAGAAGCCCTGTTTGGTTCGAAGCGCGGGCGCTAGGTTCTGTTGTGAAATATCTAAAGCTCTGGTGGGCCCGGCTATTACCATCAGTGCGTATGAGCTTCGGCTTGGTACTGATCACGCTCAGTGTCCTGTTGGCCGCCGATTTTTTCGGGCTGGTGCCGGACGAGTCAAATTACGAGTTAGATAAGCGTAAGCAACTGAGTGAATCTCTGGCGGTCATGTTTTCGGTCTCCTCAGCGGAGAAAAACTATTTCGAACTGCGGCCGGTGCTCGAAGATCTCGTTGCCCGGGATGACGCACTGTTTTCTATCGGTTATCGCAGTGCCACCGGTCGATTACTGTTTTCTGTGGGTGATCATTTAAGCCATTGGGGCTCGTACCGGGAAAGTGCATCGACGTCTTCCCATCTTGTCGTGCCACTGTTCAAATCTGGCCGGCCGACCGGCGCATTGGAACTCGCATTCAAGCCGCTGCCTTCGGACAGCTGGCATTCGATCGCAGATTCGACGTTTGTCAGATTTCTTCTGTTCGCATTTTTGTCCAGCTTCGTTGCCTATGTGCTATTTTTTATCCGTACCTTTCGCTTCATCGACCCGACCTCGGTGGTCCCGAGCCGGGTTAATTCCGCATTTGATACCTTGTCCGAAGGCGTTGTTATTCTGGACGATGCCGGGCAGATTATGCTTTGTAATACCGCTTTCTCCGATATAGTAGGAAAAACAAGCGAGGAGCTGCTGGGTTCGACGTTGGACGAGCTTGGTTGGCGGCACATCGACGAGCATCAGCAACGCGGTCGCAGTTATCCGTGGGTCAGGACACTGGAAAACGGGGACTCAGTGATTGGCGAGATGCTGGTACACGGTGAAGGTAAGGAGACCAGCAAATCTTTTATTCTCAACTCTGCAGCAATTCTGGATGAAAATGATGCGGTGCAGGGCGTACTGATTACGTTTGACGATGTCACCGAACTCGAGCGACAGAAACATCTGCTGCAGGAATTGGTATCAAACCTTGAGCTGAGCAAGCAGGATATTGAGGAGAAAAATACCGAGCTTGAGTATCTGGCGACACGTGATTCGCTGACCGGTTGTCTGAACCGGCGCTCATATAACGCGCAGTTCCAACAGCGCTTCGATAGTACAAAGAAAGCCGGCAAGCCACTGAGTTGCCTGATGGTTGACGTCGATTTCTTCAAGTTGGTAAACGATAATTACGGGCACGGCGTCGGCGATGAAGTGATTAAGGCAGTCGCCGCAGTGCTGAAAAAGTGTACCCGTGGCGATGATATTGTTGGCCGCTATGGTGGCGAGGAATTCAGTGTCATTTTACCCGGGCTCGGCATCGACGCGGCGCTTAAAGTCGCGGAGCGTATCCGGGAGGAGATCAAGGGGCCGATCCTCGGGGACAAGGAAGGGCCTTCGATTACGGTCAGTATCGGTGTCGCATCACTGGATGATAACCCGGCTGATCCGGCAGATCTGAATAACAAGGCCGATGCGGCTTTGTACGTTGCCAAGCAAACCGGCCGTGACCGTGTGATTGCCTGGAAGGACAGGAATCAGGCGAGTATTGAGTATGCGACCACTAAAACGGCTGGCAGCGGAAAACGCATCCCGATATCGGATCATTCTGTTTTCGTTGATGAAATTGCGAGACTGGAAGGTGAATTGAAAAGTCTGGGCGATGTCGCGACAGACTTTTCGGATCAGTTAGAACAGCAGAAGAATTTCGATATTCTGACCGGTCTGCCCAACAAGGACTTGTTTATCGATCGGGTCGGACGCGAGATTGAGCGGGTGAAGCGCAATAACAACATGGCGGCGGTCATGCTGGTCAAATGCGACCTCTTCGCTCAGGTCAACCACCGCTTCGGACGCACGGTGGCGGATGAGATGTTTGTGGAGCTGGTTGGCCGGCTTACGAGGTTGCTTCGTCGCACAGACAGCGTATCGCTGCTCGATCATGAGTCGAAGAAAGAAGTCACCATGTCGCGCATTGGCGGCAATGAAATTACCGTGCTGCTCACCGATCTGAGCAGCCGCGATATGGCCACGTGGGTAGCGCAGCGGGTGCTGCGCGCGGTGCGTGAGCCTTTTGTCTACGGTGCCGATTCGATCCGCGTGAATTGCTCTATCTCGGTGAGTGTATGCCCGGAAGATGCAACGACCGCCGAAGAATTGATCGCAAATGCCGACACCGCCATGTCATTTATCAGCGGCGTCGACAAAGGGGCTGAACTACAGTTTTTCGACGCAGAAATGCAGGCAGTGGCGAAGCGCCAACTGAAACTGGAGTCAGACCTGCGTAAAGCGATTACCGATGGCGGTCTCGAGCTTTATTATCAGCCCAAGATCGATGCGCGGAATTGCGATATCGTCGGCGTGGAAGCGCTGGTGCGCTGGAATCACCCCGAGCAGGGTTTGATGCAACCCGGTGATTTTATCGAGTTTGCCGAGCAGCGCGGCCTGATTATGGATATCGGTGACTGGGTCGTTCGCGATGCCTGCCGGCAAATTCGGGAATGGAAAAAGGCAGGATTGAATATCGGCGTCGCGGTGAATTTGTCGGCTTTGCAATTGAAGGACGAAAATTTTGCGGATGAGCTGCTGGCACTGGTTAAAGAATTTGATATTCAGCCAGCGCTTCTCGAACTTGAAGTGACGGAAACTGCAATGGTCGATAACCTCGATGCCAGTTTGCCGAATCTCGCCGCGCTGCGCGATGCCGGTTTCGTCATTGCGATCGATGACTTCGGTACCGGCTATTCATCCCTCGGCTACCTGAAATCTTTGCCGGTAGAAATTCTGAAAATAGACCGCACTTTTATTAAGGATATTCTTGCTGACCCCTACGATAAAGAGATCGTGATGTCGGTTATTTCCATGGCACATGGCCTTGATCTGCGGGTGACGGCCGAGGGTGTTGAAGAGTTAGCGCAGTATGAGATGCTAAAATCGCTGGGCTGTGATGAAATTCAGGGCTATCTGCTCAGCAAACCTGCTACTGCCTCGGTAATTACCTCGATGCTTGAACAGAAACGCATCGACCTGTATCGCGAAGCATCCTAGCTAGTCAAAATCCTTGCACAGCGTCGCGCGCGTAGCGTCGGCTACCCGAAAGGCAGCTACCGTCATCGCCGGATGCTCGATCCCGGCTGACAGGGCTGCGTTGTTTTTCAGCGCAGCACACATCTCCGGCGAGAATTCGAAGCGCATAAAGTGAACGGCTGATGTTTTGTCAGCGGTGCTACGCTCGAGATCTTCGTTGCATATCGGATAGACCTTCTCAAATCCCGCCACCTGCAGCCAGACGGTCTCTTCGAGGCCGACCATTTTGCCGAGTTGTATACGGCGCTCGTCCACGTCGTCAAACTCAATCATAAATGTGGCTTTGAGATTGCTGCCGTCCGGAATCAACGGGTTGTATGCATCCAGTTCCTCCTGAATGGCTTCACCCTGATAGATCTTCTCAATGCGCAGCATCTCCTGCACCTGATACTGGATTGTGAGTCGGTCTTCGAAGCAGAGGCGGGCGTGCTCTCCGAGTGAAATTTGGCGCAGCTTTTTATGGGCCATAACCTGCGCTTTAAAATCCGCGCGGCGGTCATGATAGGCCTCGAGTGAAAAAAGATCGTCTCTGGTCAGTGCGTTCATGTCAGTTGTCTCTCGGGATTTGCGAAGCTACGACAGGCCGTAGGCGATTCGAAGCAGGGACATCGGGTGTTCGGCGTTGCTGATGTCGTCGCTGAGGTCGGCGAGATGCCGGCCGGCCATCGGGCAGTCGCTGGAAAAATAGTCCGGCTGCTCTTTGTTCAGCTTGCGGACAACCGGCATTGCGATCTTCACCGACTTGTCGCGGGTTTCTTCACGCACCGCATAGGTGCC
>JBFJYC010000187.1:0-6320 GCA_041622815.1 Spongiibacteraceae bacterium
ACTTCATGCGCCGGACGACGCGGTGCCACACCCCATTTGCCCTTCGGATAGCCGAAGGCGACACAGCCGTTAAACATCCAGCCGCCCGCTTCCGGCACTTTCAGTAACTTCAACAGCTTCTCTTTCTCAAACATAAAAACGCTTGTCAGCGAACTGCCGACACCTTCCGCCCGGGCTGCCAGCATCGCATTCCACACCGCCGGATAGATTGACGAGCCGGTGGTATCAAACTGGCAGAATGCGAACAGCAGCAGCGGCGTCTCCTCGAAATGCTCCGACAGATGCATCGCCGAACGGAACATTTTCAGAAACTGTGCATTCTCCGGCGTATCGGGCGCTGCCTGTGCGGCGTCGATCTGATCTTTATAAATCGACCCCCATAGCTGCGCCATACACTCGCGGTATAACGGCCCCAACTCAGCCCGCAGTGCCGGGTCATCCACCAACAGAAAACGCCAGCTCTGCGCATTGCCGCCGGTTGGCGCCCGGATCGCGGTGTCGAGAATTTTCTTCTGTACTTCCATAGGAATCGGGTCGGGCTTAACCCGCCGCATTGCGCGGGTAGTGTATAGCGCTTCATAAACGTCCATTGTGTGCTTCTCCGCTAATGAGATTGACCCGGCTGCCATTGACCGGAATTAGTCCGCGCGCCACGATAGCAGCCTGAACCGGCAAAGAAAAAGGTCACCACTATGAGTAATCGATTCGTAGGAAAAGTTGCTATTGTCACCGGCGCCAGCCTCGGTATCGGTCGCGCCACGGCGCTGCAACTGGCCGCGGAAGGTGCACAGGTGATCGGTTGTGCGCGGCGCAAACCCAAACTCGATGAGCTCGGCGAGCGGATCAAGGAAGCCGGCGGCAAGTTTCAGGGCCACGCGCTGGACATTAATGATACCGACGGATTGATGGCGCTCATCGCAGCGGTATACAAAGAATTCGGCCGTATCGATGTGCTTGTGAACAACGCGCCCTCGGTCAAAGGCGGCATGCTGGAAGACACCAGCCTTGAGGATTTTCAGGCCAACTTCAAAGCATCTGTCGACAGCGTGTTCATCGGCGTTCGGGAATGCCTGAAGATCATGAAAAAGCAACGTTCCGGTTCGATTGTCACTGTGTCGTCGGTCAGCAGTCTGCGCGCCGGTATGGCGGCCGGCGGTTACTCGGCGTCCAAGGCTGCCATCAACCAATTCACCGCCTGTATCGCCATGGAAGCGGCACCTTTTAACGTGCGCCTCAATGTCGTGGCACCCGGCGCGGTAAAAACACCGGGACTGGATGCCTCCACCGGTAAGAACGACAAGGTGCTGGATGCGATTGCCGGCTCGATTCCGATGCTACGGCCGGCGGAACCTGAAGAGATCAGTGAGGCCATCTGCTTTCTCGCCTCGGATCAGGCTTCGTTTATCACCGGTGTGGTGCTGCCGGTCGACGGCGGTAAAACCCAGCAGATGTATATTCCCGGATTTGATATCACCAAACTTGATAACGCCAAAGTCGAAGGCTGATGTTATTACTTTTTACGAATCACAACTTCGGTGACATCCATGACTGAACGACGACCGGTAGCCTTTATCACCGGCGCCAGCCGTGGCATCGGCGCAGAAACGGCAGTCGCACTCGCGCAGGCGGGCTACGATCTCGCGATAACTGCAAGGACCATGGCCGGCGGTGAGAAAAACGATTACAGCGGCAGCCTCGTACCCCTGCCCGGTAGCCTTGAGGCTACCGCCGATGCGGTTCGCGCTGCCGGTGGCGAAGCGCTGTGTCTGCGCAGTGACCTGACCGATGCTGATTCCGTCATTGCCGCCGCCCGAGTAGCGCTGGCGCAATTTGGCAATATTGATCTGCTGTTCAACAACGGCATCTATCAGGGCAAGGAAATCATGTCACCGTTGCTGGAGCTGGACAGCGACGGCATGCAAACTATCCTGCAAGGCAATCTGATCTCACCGTGGTTGCTGGTCAAAGAAATTCTGCCGGCCATGCAAGCCAACGGCGGCGGCACCATTATCAATATGATTTCTGCCACCGCCTACCTGCAGCCCCACGGCCCCGCCGACAGGGGTGGTTGGGGATTTGCCTATGCCGCTTCGAAGGCGGCACTGGAAAGAATGGCCAGTATTATCCGGGTTGAACACCCCGACAGCGGCGTGCGCGCGCTCAATCTTGAGCCGGGTACAGTCGTCACCGAAGTCATGCGTCGCGCCGGTATCGACGAGGACGTGCTCAAACATTACAAGCCCTGCACGCCCGCGGCGATCGCTAGTGTGGTTGTGTGGCTTATGCAAAATGAGCCGAAATCCGAATGGCTGCCCGCCGAAATTCTACACGCCCCGGCAATCGCCAAAGAACTCGGCCTGCTGGGCGTCGCATCTCATCTTCCCGACATATCCGGAGACCGCGAATGAGCCTGATACTCAGCGACAAACGTGATGGCTACGCCATATTAACGCTCAACCGGCCCGATGCCATGAATGCATTGTCCACCGCGCTCATCAGCGAACTGGCCACCGCGATCAACGCCTGTCAAAACGATAAAGAAATCCGCGCGCTTATCATCACCGGCAACGGCAAAGCGTTTTGTGCGGGATTCGATTTAAAAGAACTCGGCGCCAATGCCGATAGTAACCCCGCCGACATGCTCGGCAACGAAATCGCACGCGCAATGGAAGCCTTCGAAGGCCCGATTATCGGCGCAATCAACGGCCACGCGGTAACCGGCGGCTTCGAGCTCGCACTGGCCTGTGATGTACTGATCGCATCGGACAATGCGCGCTTTGCGGATACCCACGCCCGGGTTGGCATTCTGCCCGGCTGGGGCCTGAGCCAGAAGCTGCCGCGATTGATCGGCTTGCCGCGCGCCAAACAGGTGTCCTTTACCGGGCTGCCGGTATTTGCGGATCAAGCCTATGAATGGGGTCTGGTCAACGAAGTGGTCCACGCGGACCAGTTACTCGCCAGAGCGGAGGAGCTGGCTCAGGCGATGTGCGCCTGCGTGCCGCATATACTGCAGCAATACAAATGCCTGATTGAAGAAGGCTATTCAAAACCTTATGCCGATGCCCTCGCCTGGGAGGAAGCGCGCTCCATCGAGTCGGCGAAACAGATCACGGCATCCATTATCGAGTCACGCCGCCAGCAGGTACTAGACAAGGGCAGGCAGGAGAAGGACAGCCAATGAACGTTCTGGTCGTCGGCGGTACCGGCCTGATCGGTGGCGAAGCCGCCCTGCAGCTGCGCAACGCCGGACATACCGTCACCTTGATGTCGCGCAAGCCGCCTGCCTGCCGCGCACTGACCGCGTTTGAATTTGTCGCCGGCGACTACGTTAAAGATGACGTTAGCCACGGCGAACTGGCCGGGTTTGACGCTCTGGTATTTGCGGCAGCCGCCGATATCCGTCAGCTGCCGTTAGACGGCTCAATCGCGCCCGAAGACTTTTACTATGCTACGAACACTGTCGCGGTGCCGCGTTTTTTCGCGGCCGCAAAAGCCGCCGGTATTTCGCGTGCAGTTTATATTGGCAGCTTCTATTCCATGGTGGCACCGGAGCGCGTCGATATCTGCCCCTATGTACGCTCACGCCATGCTGCCGACACAGCGGTTCGTGCCCTGGGCGACAGCACATTCAGTGTGTGCAGCCTGAATGCGCCGTTTGTGCTGGGCTATCTGCCCGGTCTTGAGGTTCCGCACCTTGACGCGCTGGTTGACTATGCACGCGGGCGGATACCGGGGCTGCCCGTGTTTGCGCCCCGCGGCGGCACCAACCACATAACTTCGCGCTCACTGGGAGAAGCGATCGCCAACGCGCTGGATCACGGCGAAAATGGTAGAGCTTATCTTGTCGGTGACGAGAACTATCCCTGGAAGGACTACCTGGAGCTTTGGTTTGCCGCGGCAGGCAACAGCACCGAGCTTGAGGTGCGTGACGAAGACCACCCGATGCTACCCGATGCAATTATGTTTGCCGGCGTCGGCACCACGGTGAGCTACGAACCGGATGCGAACACGGTGAAAACGCTGAGCTACGGTCGCAATAAAATCCGCAGCATGATCAAAGAGATCGTCAGCCTGTCGGTCTGAATACCGGTTTAACTCAATCCTAATGCGCGACGCAAAACTGCCGCCCGCTCGGCAGTTTCGCGTTTCGTAATCGCCGCATCCGGCACCAGACTGGAGCCATGAAACGTGCCGGGATAACTGTGTATCTCGGTTTGCACCCCGGCCTGCAATAAACGCATCGCATACTTCAGCCCCTCATCACGCAACGGGTCAAACTCCATTGTCGACACATAGGCCGGTGGCAGACCACTCAGGTCCGGCGCCCGGGCCGGCGCCGCCAGATACGGCACATTGTCGCCGCCGCGTTCGTAGGTATCCCCCAGATAATAGGTCCAGCTCAAAATTGCATTCGGACGGTGCCACATCGGCGTGTCGGTAAACTGCTGCATACTCGGCGTATCCAAGCGGTCGTCCAATTCCGGAATACCCAGAAACTGAAAGCAGATCGCGGGGCCGTTTTTATCCCTCGCCATCAGTGCTAGCGCCGCCGATAAACCGCCGCCGGCACTCATTCCGGTAATCGCAATGCGCGCTTTATCTATCTGCAATTCGCCTGCCTGCTTCGCCATCCAGCTTAACGCCGCATAACAATCATTTAAACCGGCGGGATAAGGATGTTCAGGTGCCAGACGATAATCGACCGAGACAATGACAATCCCCAGATCGCGGCACTCTTTCACGTTGATCGCGTGCTCAAACTCCAGATCACCCATCACAAAACCACCACCATGAATATGCAGCAGCCCGGCGGTTTCCTGAGCGAGACCTGCGGGGGAATAAATGCGCAACGGCAGCTGGTTGCCGTCGATGCCGTCAATAGTGAGGTTCCTGATTGTCACACCAGTGGTATCGACATCGGCACCCATCATCGCGACCATCCCCGCCATCTCGGCACGCGCAGCGACCGGGTCGGTCATCTCGCTATGGGGAATTAAAGCAGCCATTGCGGCGAGTTCCGGATCAAAGTTGTAGCTCATCAATACTTCCTTTCGCTTTTCTATTTGGATTTAGGATTTGCTGTAGCATTTAACCGGGCCACCAGCGGCAATGCCATCGACGGATAATCGGTAATTACACTTTCAACGCCCAGCTGATGTAAGGCGGTCACGGTGGCAGGATCGTTGACAGTCCATGCACTGATGGCAATACCCTGCGCCTGTAAGCTGCTGACGGTTTCCGCATTAGCAAGACTAAAGTGCATCACACACAGCGTGCAGCCCAGCGGCGCAACTTTCTTCAGGCTGCGTGCACGCTGACAGACCAGTCCGCGATCCAGATGCGGTGCCATCTCGATAAGACACTCATGCAGATAAGGTTTTGAGCAAGTAACGGTAATGCCGCGCGCTGCTTGCCGGTCCGGATAGCGCTGTGCCAGCAATTCGGCGATGCGCCGTGTCGTGGCGCGGCTGCCCGCCTTCACTTCCAATTGCATACTTTTCAATTCCGGCGTCGCACGCAGCAAAGCTGACAGCGTCGGCACACCGGCCTGAAACTTACGCGGCCAGGGCGGCGTGCCGCAGCGTGCGTCCATGGCCCGCAATTGCGCCGCAGAAAATTTACCAATAGCGCCTCTCGCCCCGGTGGTGCGATTGACGGACAGGTCATGAATCACCACTAACTGATCATCGGCGGAAAGCTGTAAATCGATCTCGATATGACGCACACCGCGGTCAATGGCATGACGGCAACCGGCGATCGTGTTTTCCGGCGCTTCGCCGGCAGCACCGCGATGCCCGACAACGTACATCATGCGATGGTTACGGGTTGGGGTTTTCGTAGAATTCGACAATTAACGGGTCACCGGGCTTTTCAAGATAGGCCGCCGCGATTTCCGGACTGAACCGTTTATACCAGATAGATTCATACGCCATCGCCTTCGCTCTTTCGACCGTCGCTTCGAGTTCGGTCACTATAAAGCGCAGATGATGCATACCTTCGCGACCCGCGTCGAGAAACTCCTTGTGCGGGGTGCCGCCCGCGACCCATTGAATCAATTCAATTTCGAGATTCCCGCTGCGACCAAAGGCAAGCTCAATCTCGCTGGATTCCTGCCGGCCACGGTAATCCCAGTCCATTGCGCCGGGACTCATGCGGGTAAAGGGGCCGAACATGGGGTCGTAGGCAGTTATCGCTGCTGCAATATCCCGCACCACAAACCCGACCTGATCGATCGGCGGCAGGTTTAGTGCTTCGCGTAAGGACTCACTCATTATTGTTATCTCCTGCCGGACACTGTGCTGATGCCCGCCGCGCAGGCT
>JBFJYC010000188.1:0-6320 GCA_041622815.1 Spongiibacteraceae bacterium
CGCACCGCGATCCGGTCTCGGTCACCAGCTCGCTGCTGACCATGCTGTGCTACACCGCGCGTATGATCCGCGACCCGGTGAAACCCGCCGAGATCGGCGCCTACTGGATAGACCGCGTGCAGCGCATGCTATCCGCCTGCGTCAGAGACTACGATCAACTGCCGCCGGCGCAGACGGAGAATGTGCTGTTCCACGAGTTTATGCAGGATGATATCGCCACCATCGAGAGGATCTACAACAGCGCCGGCCATGCCATGACACCGGATATCCGCGCCGGCATGGAAAACTATATGACGGCGAATCCGCGCGGCAAGTACGGCCGCATTATCTACGACATCCAAAAAGACTTCGGCGTCAGCCGCGAGGCGCTATACGAACAGCTCAGCTTCTATACCGACAAGTTTCCGGTGCGCATCGAAAATCAGGGCTAAGACCATGCTACAGCCACCAACCTTACCGCTGTCCGTGCGGGCACTGAACGCAACCTTATCGGCGGCGACACGGCTCGGACTGCAATCATCCACGCTTGACCCTGACAAACTGATCGACGCCGCCTGCGAGAAAACCGGACTGACTGACTTTGACGACGGCACCGGCGACCGGCAGTGGCAGGAGGGTTTTGAGCGCCTGGTTGCGGATCTGAACCGCAATGCCCGTTTATCACCGCTGGGGCGTCAGATCGCAACGCAGGAACTGACCAACGCACTCGCCAACCGTTTACTGGTCAACGACTACCACGCCAGACACCCGGAGGTTACGGCGGCGTCGATAGAGAAACCGATCTTTGTCATCGGCATGGGCCGCACCGGTACCACCATCATGCATGAGTTACTGGCGCTGGATACACAGCTGCGCTGCCCGCAAACATGGGAAGTGGATGCGCCGTTTCCACCGCCTGAAACCGCGACCTATCGCACCGACCCGCGTATCGCAGCGGCGGATAAACAATTGCAAAGAACCGATCTGGTACTGCCGCAATTCAAGTCGATTCACCGCATGGGCGCGACGCTGCCGCAGGAGTGTGTGCGCTTTACTACCTGCGAGTTTCTGAGCCTGATTTTCTGGACCGAGTTTAATGTCCCGGAATATAACGAGTGGCTGCTGCACAGCGCCGATATGCAACCGGCCTACCATTTCCACAAGCGCTTTCTGCAGGTGTTGCAGCACAAGCATCCGGCCAACCCCTGGGTGCTGAAATCACCCGGCCACCTGTGGTCACTCGATCAATTGCTCGAGCAATATCCCGATGCGCGCTTTATTCAGACCCACCGCGATCCGTTGCGGATACTTGCTTCGCTGACCAGTCTGGTCACTCATCTGCGCAAGATGAGCAGCGATCACGTTGATGGCGCACAGATTGCGCGGGAGTGGGCGCAGTGGAATGCACTGGGCCTGAATAACTCCGCACGGTTCCGGCAGGAAGGGAAGATCAAACCGGAAAACGTGATCGATGTCAGTTTCTACGACTTTATCGACGCACCGATTAGGCAGATTGAAAAAATCTACGACAAGTTTGATCTGCCGCTTTCAGATAGCACCCGCAGCGCGATGCAGGCTTATGTAACGGAGAACTCACAGCAACAGCACGGCGGTCACAAATATACCTTTGCCGACACCGGACTAAATGCCGAAGCGGAACGGGCGCGGGTGGCACCGTATCAGGCGTACTTCAACGTGCAGACAGAGCAGCTTTGAACTTTGCGTCGCGCGCCCTGAGACAGGGACCCGATACATGGGTATGACCGCCTTTCTGGTCAATATCGCCGTTCCCGTCTCCATGTTCGTGGTGATGACGATTATCGGGCTGGATCTCAGCCGCGATGATTTCCGGCGGATCGGCCGCTATCCCAAGGCGATCCTCGTCGGCACCTCCGCACAGCTGGTCACACTGCCGTTATTAGCCGCGGGCATCATTCTGATACTGGATATGCCGGCTGCGGATATCGGTGCGCTGATTGTATTTGCCGCCTGCCCCGGCGGCGGCCTCTCCAATGTAATGACCGCGCAGGCGCGGGGCAATGTCGCGCTGTCGGTAAGCTATACCGCCCTCGGCAGCATGCTCGGACTACTGACAATTCCGCTGATCGCCGGTATCGGATTCAGTCTGCTGCTGGCCGAGGACGCGGCGATCCGCGTGCCGGTACTGCCGATGATCGGGCAGTTACTGCTGTTTGTATTTATGCCGATTATGCTGGGCATGTGGTGTCGCAACCGTTACTCCCATGGCGTCGTCACGCATCAGCCGAAGCTGAATCAGGCCGCAAATATATTGATACTCGTTATTCTGCTGATGAGCATGAACGTCAGCGACGGCATCACACTGGATCAGTTAATCGCGGCGATGCCCGCGGCGATTCTGTTTTCACTGGGCTCGCTGCTGATCGGGCTGGCCACCATCAAAGCCGCCGGCCTCAGCCGCGGTGACGGTATTGCCCTGCTGATTGAATTCAGCGTGCGCCACGCCGGCATCGCCACCATCATTATTATGATCATTCTGCAGCGCTTCGATATGATGGCACTGCTGGCTGCCTGCGCGCTGACGCAGGTGCTCGTGGTGATCGCGCTGGTGGTATTGATTCGTCGCATGAAACCCGTATCCACAAGCGAATATTCCTCAGCGGCTTAAACCGTCAGGCGTTTCTGCGCTTTTTTACACTAGCCGGCTGGCAGGCAGTCCAGTATATTTTTTGCCCTGATTTTGACGACGCATCGCCTGCACTCCACCGGGAGCCCCGACTATGAGCCTGCAAACTGTTAGCCCTATCACCGACAACGACACCTCCGCCCATATGCATCATGTTTTAGCCAAGCAGCGCGCAGCCTTTCGCGCCGAAGGCGCAGTTTCTGCAGAGGTCCGGATTGAGCGGCTGCGGCGGTTGCGCCGGGTCATCGGCGAAAATCAGGAACGCATCATCGATGCCTGCAACGCCGACTTCGGCAATCGCTCACGCCACCAATCGCAAATGTCGGAAGTACTGGCATTGATGGACGGCATCGAGCAAGCCGCCAAAGGCGTCAAAAAATGGATGAAACCGGAGAAGCGCCGCGCGCCCTTCCCGTTCAACGTACTCGGTTCAAAAGCGCGGGTTGAGTTCGTTCCTAAAGGCGTGATCGGCGTCCTCGGCACCTGGAACTTCCCGGTATATACCGCACTACTGCCGGTAGCAGGCATTTTTGCGGCAGGCAACCGCGCGATGGTGAAGCTGTCGGAACTGAATCCGGATACCGCAGCCTTATTATCGACGCTGATCCGCGACAATTTTGATGAAGCCGAACTGTCTACCGTACTCGGCGGCCCCGAAGTCGGCGCCGAATTCGCAGCACTGCCCTTCGATCATATTATCTTTACCGGCGGCACCAATATCGGCCGCCACATCCTGCAGGCGGCGCAGCAAAACCTGACGCCCTGTACGCTGGAACTCGGCGGTAAATCACCGGTGGTGGTCGGTCGCTCCGCCGATATCAGCTTTGTCGCCGAACGTATTATGACCGGCAAGGCACTGAATCAGGGCCAGGCCTGCCTCGCACCCGACTACTGTCTGCTGCCGAAGGAGAGCGTCGAAGACTTTGTCAAAGTTGCGGTGGACTACTACAGCACCCTGTTCCCGACGGTCCGCGACAATCCGGATTACACCTCGGTGATCAACGCGCGTCACTATCAACGCCTGAACGGCATCATCGACGATGCCCGCGAAAAAGGCGCCCGGATTATTCAGATCAACCCGGCCGACGAAGACTTTTCGGTGCAGGCGCCCGGTATGCATAAAATTCCGATGACGCTGATTCTGGGCGCCGATGACTCGATGCGGGTATTGCAGGAAGAGCTATTCGGCCCGGTGCTGGCGATCAAGCCCTACGACGGCATCGACGAATGCATCGACTACATCAACGATCATCCGCGGCCGCTCGGGCTGTACTACTTCGGTAAAGATAAAGCCGAAGAGCGTAAGGTGCTGGATTACACCATCAGCGGTGGCGTCAGCATCAACGACGTGATGGCTCACGCCAGCTGCGATGATTTACCTTTCGGTGGTATCGGGCATTCCGGTATGGGCAGCTATCACGGTTACGACGGCTTCCGCACCTTCAGCCATGCGCGGGCGGTATACCGGCAGACCAATGTCAATCTGATGAAACTAGCCGGCATGCTGCCGCCCTTCACCGACAAGACAAAAGAGCTGCTCGACAAACAGACCAAGCTTTAAACCCTACAGCGGCGTTATTGCGACCGGAATATTACCCATCTTCGGCATGCCGGTGATCGGATCGTAGTCAACATCGGTACGAACCAGTCGTCCGGTGTTGCTGCCGAGTTCTTTATAGCGGTGGTCTTCATCCGCGAGACCGCCGAAGGCGTGTGACATCGCAACCAGTCCGCGTCGCAAAGTATCGTCTGCCGCCACTATTGCCGGAATCGCATCGTAGCCGGCATCGATTTTCACTGAATCCCCCTCTTTCACGCCGAGCGCTTTCAAGTCATCGGGATGAATCCACGCCGGATTCCAGGTGGTATCGCCGGTCAGCTTTTTAATCGACCGGCCAGCGGAATTCATAAAATTATTATGGCGCCGCGGAATATAGCGAAACGGAAAGTCCGGGGTGTGGTGCGCGGCGCGGTAATCTTCAGCAAATACTGCATCGAGCTCTGCCATCATAGTCGCGTTGCCGACTTCGAGGCGCGCTTCGCAACCGGCCTCTTTCGCGCCGATAGATAACTCGCTATCAAACACATGTCCGTGCGGATATTTCTTAACGTCTGCAAGCGGCACCCGCGAGTTGGCGCAAATATTTTCGTAGATCTCCTCGGTCGTCGGACGATGGTCTTTATTGATGACCATCACCGCCGGCGGCGCTTCCTTAAATTTCGAAAAACCAAAGTAGGAAACAAAATACATCTCCAGATCGAGATGTACCGCCATATCGTAGAAAAACTCCCACTCCTCCACAACATCAGAGCCGGCGGGAGGATCGGCGATACGTGGTGAGTACTGAGCATAGGCATTGTTGAAACCGATACCGGTACCGAAGAACTTAATCATCTCGGCGCTCTGGCTCATACCCGGCGTTTCCAGCGTTTGTTTAGCGGCAATGGCATAGTGGGCGAGCCGCGCGGTCGAGGTCATTTCGACTTCGAAGGTCACCAATAAATCGAGCTTCTCAAGCGCGCGCTGGGTTTTCGCCTGATCCGGCCACGCCGCCATCGGGTTACCGCCGACACAGATCAATGCTTTTACCTGACCTTCGCCTTCGAGCAATATCTCATCGGCCAGCGCCGCCGTCGGCATACCACAGGCGGCATCGGTCAAACCGCGCACCCGCATCTTTTCGCCATAACCCCAGCCGGTAAACGGCGGAAACGCCTGCGCCTTGGGTTCGTATGACGGCAGCATCGCATTCGGTCTCGTCACCTGTTCGCCGGCACGGGCCCAGGCCCCGCAAATACTGTTCAAATTTAGCAGTAAATATTCTTTTAGATTGCAGTGCATCGCAAAGCTGCCGCCGGTGCCGCTGTTGGCGTGCTTTCTGGAGGCCTGTGCAAACAGCCGCGCCGCTGCGACTAGCTGCTCTTCGGGAATATCCGCACGGTCCGCGACATAGGCCGGCGTAAAGGCCGCGACTTGCTCCCGCAAGTTCTCAAAACCACTGACGTTTTCGGCGACAAAGTCCACATCAAATAGCTGCTCTGAAATAATGATGTTGATCATACCGGCCAGCACCGCATGATCTTCGCCCGGCCGCGGTTGCAAATGAATATGCGCACGACGGGCGGACTCGCTGCGGCGCGGATCAATCACAATTAACTTCATACCGCGCTTAACCGCATCTTTTAATTTTTGCGCCGGGTTCTGACCGGGGATACCCGCGGCTTTTGAAATCACCGGATTCACACCCAGTAACAACCACGCATCGGCCTGCGCAAAATCCGGCTCACCACCCAGCCACTTACCGTGCATCGCCATCGCTATCTGCTTGCCGGGCTGATCGATTGTGTTGGATGTGAAAAACATATTCGAGCCGATGGCCCGCATAAACGCGTTACCCATACCTGCGGCAGCCGGATAGGCCACGTTGGGGGTGCCGACATACATCGCTACCGCCCGCGGGCCGTATTGATCGACGATCGCGCGGACTTTTTCAGCGACCTCAGTTGCTGCAGTGCGATTGTCTATCGTCTGCCCGCTGCCATCCCTACTGCGTTTAACACTCTGCAACAAGCGCCCGTCATGGTTATGCAATTCCGGAAGCGCCCGGCCCTTGGGGCAGGTATAACCTTCAAAAACAGGGTTTTCCGGATCGCCGGTAACTTTTGTCACACAGCG
>JBFJYC010000189.1:0-6297 GCA_041622815.1 Spongiibacteraceae bacterium
AGCGTCATACTCGCACGAATCAACAACGGTAAATCCCCGCCGTCAGGCATCACCGCTTCACCGGTGAGCAAGTCTGCCGACACCGCGCGGAACGGCGTCGGCAACTGGTCGAAATTACTGACGCTCTCAACCCCGCGCAAGCCGTTGCGCAAAAACTGGGTGACCTGATGGCCCTGATTCAGGGCCAGCGGTAGTTTAAAACCATCACTACCGACGCCGGGTTTGAAGTTGACCAGATCGTCATGATCTTCGCGTTTGCGCCGGAACGGCAGCTTATCCCGCGATACGCTGTCCTGCAGCAGGCGCTCAAAATCCACATTGCGCAGCAGCTCCCGAATCTCGGCAGTATTCATGCCTGCAGCATAAAAACCGCCCATTACCGCACCGATACTGGTACCGACCACGATGTCGACCGGCACGCGGTATTTTTCGAGCACTTCCAAAACGCCGATATGGGCACCGCCTTTGGTACCACCGCCACTCAATACCAGGCCGATACGCGGCCGGTGCTGAGGTTCCGCTGCGGGTGCCGGTCCGTCCGCCAAAGCCCGGGCCGGCGTCAGGACAAGCCCGGTGCAGAGCGCGATGACCATGGTCAGTAAGCTTTTCACTGCCGTGTTAACTCCCATTCGAATCCGACCCGTAGTGATCTGCCGGCGGCCGGAAAGCCAACCGCCTCCTGATAGCGATGATTGCCCGCGTTATCCAGCGCGGCATAAAGCCGCCAGGCGCCCGATGGTTTCCAATTCAATACCGCATGTGATGTGAACTGCGCATCCAACTCGTGCTCCGTTGCCTCACCGCTATGCAGCGACGTCGCAAACCGCCGCCCCACAAACTGGCCGCGTAAATGTAGGCGCCACTGATCACTGAAACGATACCCCGCAGCGATACCACTCCGCCACTGCGGCCGGTTCGCCAATTTACGTGAGCTGCCTTTTACATCCAGATCGTTGTAACTGAATTGCGCCGCCAAATCCCATGCCGTGCCGGGGCGCCACGACACTGCCAACTCCGCGCCGCTGCTATACACACGGTCGCGATTGACGTTGGTAAAGTTCTCCGCATCGAAATCGATTAAGTCATCAAATCGCGTCCGGTATATCGCGGTTTCGATGTTTAGTTCAGGCAGCGCCTGCCATAGCAAACGCAGCTCATCGCTGCGCGCCAACTCGGGCCGTAAATCCGGGTTGCCCACCAGCGAATGCCCCAGCGCAAAAAAACTCGGCGACTTGAAGCCTTGCGCGCGGCCGAGGTGAAGCTGCAGCTGATCGCCGAGCGGCAATACCAGCCCGAAGCGGCGGGTGATTTTTTGATAGCCACCGGCGACGCGGTCACGACGCCAGCCGGCCACCAGATTGATATCCAGCGGCAGTGCATATTCAAGCTGCGCATAGCGGCCGCGGGTAGTGCGCCGCAGGGTAAAATCGGTGTCCAGTATCAACGCTACCGGCAACAGCAGCCCGCTATCGGCAGGCGGTGCCGGCAGTCCGAGCAAGAACAGCGCCGCCTCCGGCGGCAGACTGCTAAAGTCGACCGAGCCGCGGCTCGCAGCGTTTTCATAGCGGCGATCGACACCTAAATCCAGATTTGCAGCGCCGAGGCTGAAGCGGTTTTGCCAACGCCGGTCATGCCGCTCGTAATCTGACTCCGCGCTATTCGGCGGCACTTCGGTATAAGGGTCCACCCCCGGCGATACATAGTCGGATAAATGATGGAAGCGGCTGCCGTTGATCTGCGTGCGCCAGAAGCCGAACAACTCGCCGGATAGATTCAGGTAAACCGTTGCATCATTGCCATCACTCTTATCCAGGTCATCCGCACGCGCGCGCTGCGGGCCACCACTCTGCTCCGGATAGCTGGTTTTTTCGAAATCTGACCGCCTTGCGCCGGCCCGCAGCTGCCACAGCGGTAGAAAATCAACAATATAATCCGCAGCCGCCGTATCCAATTCCAGTGAACTGCCGCGCTGTAAGTGTCCCGCATCGCGGCGGCCGCCACGCACAGCCAACTGCTGCCGGGTGCCCGCCAACGTTGCCGCGGCCGACCACTGCCGCTGCCCGAACTCACCGGCCTCTCCGCGGACAGACAGCGCGGATTGCCGGCGCGGCCCATTGGTCAGAACATTAATCACACCGGCGAGCGCATCGGCACCGTAGATTACTGACTGCGGCCCCCTGACCAGCTCGATCCGATCAACCTCGCCCATTGTCAGCGCGGCGAGATCGAACGAACCCCCGCGGGTATTGGTGGGGTCATTCATGGCGACACCGTCGATCAGTACAACCGTGAAATTCGGTTCACCACCGCGTATCGAAATACTGTTTACGCCGCCGGCACCACCTTCACGACTGGCATACACGCCGCTCACAGTCGCCAGCGCCGCAACCATATCCGGCGCTGCGGCCGTCTCCAGTTGTAGCGCGGTAATCTGCATAACCGGCTCTGTCAGCAAACTGCGGCGACGCGAAAGATACTGACCGGTGACGACCACAGACTCGATCTCCGCAGCAAGCGGCTTGGCCTCCTGCGCGGTTAAAGCGACAGCAGGAAATATTAAAGTGGCAATCGCAATGCACTGCGCAGTGCAGCGAAACCGGCGGCTGAGAACAATCATGAGATGTACTGTTAGTCGCGAAGTGCTTCGCGAGGGGAAAGAAAAAACTGCCGGCGCTCAGGCCTCCTGAGCGTCGGTCATATTGCCTGCGAAGTCTTTCACAACCCGCAACAGCTGGCGACAGGTTACCTGCCCTATCAATTTTCCATCGACAACAACCGGCCGGCGACGGTGTTTATGATCCAGCATCGACATTGCCACATTGATGACATTGTCGTCCGGTGCGACACACTCCACTTCTTTCGTCATCACATCGCAGACCAAATGCGAAACCGGCTCGTTGTCGTTATAGGCGCTGCCGATGATCGACTTAAGACAATCGAGCTCAGATAAAATCCCGACCAGCCGGTTATTTTCATCGACTACGCAAACACCCGAAACCTTATTGACAAGGATGACGTGGGCGGCCTCATAGACGCTGGCCAGCGGCTTAACAGTCACCGGATTGCGCAACATATGATCTTTGACTAGTAACGGTTTCGACAACTTCACTCTCCTCGATATCACGCTGTAATAAACACCAGCCCGATCCGCACGAGCCGCTTCGGGCTACGTTCACAGGCGCCAGGCAAACCAGTGGTAGCAACGCAGTGGATTACTATGAACCAGCCGCGCACCAGAGGCAATTCGATACTTACCCCCTTTGCACAAAATATTCGTTAAAGTGGCGCCCCCACAGGCACACAGCGGTTCAAAACCATGCGCAAAGCGACAATTAGCCTTCTGATCCTCATCATTCTGCTCTCTGCTGCGGCGGTGTGGATGCGGCGCGAGCTGAACCAGCTGACAGTGGTCAGGGTAACCGATGACCTGCATATGATCGCCGGCGCCGGTAGCAACGTCGGTGTGCTGAAAACCAGCGAAGGCACGGTGCTGGTTGACACAATGACCTGGCAAATGCAGGGCAAAAAGGTCCGGGCGATCGCCGAAGACATAACCGGCCAACCGGTGGTGATGATTATCAACACTCACTATCACCTCGATCACACTCACGGCAACCCGGCGTTTGCGCCGGGCATTCGGATTATTTCAACAGAGCAGACCCTGCAGCACTTACAAAACCGGGATGCCGGAAACTGGACCGGCGAGGCGGCGCTGATGCTGCCAAACGAAACGTTTGAGACTGAAAAAACGGTCCGTATTGGCGGCAAAACACTGCGCCTGATTCATCCCGGGCGCGGGCATACCGATGGCGATCTCGTGGTTCTGTTCGAGGAAGACCGCAGTATCCATTTCGGCGACCTGTTATTTAACGAGCTGTACCCGAATATCGATCTTGAGGCCGGCGGCTCGGTACAAAACTGGAGTCAAAGCCTTGAGGCGGTAGTCGACCTGCCCTTTGAGCATGTCATTCCGGGGCACGGCGATGTGACTGACCGGCAGGGGGTGCGCCGGTTTCAAGACTTTATCGAGCAGCTGGCTGAGATCGGTCGCGACGCCGCCGCCGCCAACCGCAGTCTCGAGGACACCCTTGCCGGCGCCAGTCTCGATAGCGCCACCGGCTTCAAAGAAATCGAAATTATTGTACCGGTGGGTATCGACCGGGATTTTGTGATCCGCAGAGCATGGGAAGAAGCAACCGCGGCTGTTACCGCCGATTAAAATAGCTGCGGTATAGTCCGCCGCCACAATCAAAGAACCGGGAAACCAATGCACATCACAAGCACACACAATGACAACTTTTTCATCCTGACAATGCAGGGCGAAGGCAAGTTTCATCACGAGATGCTGCAGGAATTTCATATGGCGCTGGATTCGGCAGAGGCCGATTTAGGTGTGAAAGCAGTGATCATCACCGGCAACGACAAAAATTTTTCCCAGGGCTTTGACTTAGAGCGCCTGGGCAAACTGCCGGGCGACGAGTTTTTCGCGTTTGTCGAGCAAAGCATGACGGTTATTGCGAGACTGCTGTCTTTCCCCGTTCCGGCAATTGCCGCGGTCAATGGTCACGCCTTCGGGCTCGGCGCGATGCTCGCACTGAGCTGCGACTATCGCGTGATGCGCAGCGACCGCGGATACTTCTGCCTGCCTGAGGTTGATCTGGGCATGACCCTGATCAATACCATGAACACACTGCTTACCCATAAACTCGGTGGCCACTTTTTGCGCGACGCGCTGCTCACCGGGCGGCGTTATGGTGCGGATGAGTTGGTTGCAGAACGTCTGTTCGATGCCAGTTGCGCGCAGGATGAACTTATCGACAGCGCCAAGCAGGTCGCGGCACCGATGCTCGGCAAGCAGCGCGACACGCTGGGCGGGCTGAAGTCGGCAATGAACGCCACCGTCATCAACGCGATTCACACCAGTGTACCGCCGCGCAGGTAGAGCGCGTGTCTGACGATTTTTGTCCCTGCGGCAGCAGCGCCACGTTTGTCGACTGCTGCGGTCCGCTGCTCTGCGGCAACGGCATCGCTGACACGCCCGAAGCCCTGATGCGGTCGCGTTACAGCGCCTGGCATCGCGCTGACATCGACTACCTCTGGGCCACGCTGCATCCCGATTCCCGGATCGGCACCAGCAAAAGCAAGCTGCAGGCGTCCGCCGCGAATACGCGCTGGTTGAGCCTGCGGATTCTGGATGCACCGCCGCCTGCCAAAGACCGCGGAGTCGTCGAATTCACGGCATTTTTTCAAGCCGGCGATGATGCCGCGACCACACCTGAGCAGCTGCATGAACGCTCCGAGTTCAGGCTGCAGGATGGTCGCTGGTATTACCTCAGCGGCGAGTTTCTGCCGCCGCTGAAGACCGGGCGCAATGCCCCCTGCTGGTGCGGTAGCGGTAAAAAGCTGAAAAAATGCCACTCCAAACCATAGCCTTATATCTATTCTTTTAATCAATATAATCTATTTTTGTTGATCTATATTTAGGGCTAAAGTAGCCCCCGAATGACAGACAACCACCCTGTTTATAGGAGTACGCCATGCGCCCGCACGTTGAACTGGTCGATGAGAAGGACCTGATCTGGCACCCCGCCGAGTTTGAGCATGCCAAGGGCAGCGCCAAGCAGCGCAACCTCTGCTACGACGAGGAAGACGGTTCGGTATCCGCAAAGGTGCACTTCACCAGTGACTGGTCGCGCCCGGCCGGCGTGCACAATGCGCTGACCGAGTGGTACATCCTCGAAGGTGAAGTCAAAATCGGCGATACCGTACTGACCAAGGACGATTACTGGTGCACACCCAAGGGCGTGGTTGCGCCGGCACTGGAAGTCAAAGAGGGCACCGAAATTCTGCTGTTCCGCGAATACGGCGACTGGCAATTTGAGGTCACCGACAAGGACAAGGATTTTGTCCGTGAAGATCAGAAGCTGGTCATTGCCAACGCCAGTAAAATGGACTGGATCGATGTCGAAAGTGGCAGCCCGATGCGCTTTGACCTCGGTGGCACCCCGGTACCCGGCCTGTATATCAAAATGCTGTACCGCGATGAAAAAACCGGCTTTTACACCCGCCTGATCAAGGCCAAACCGAACTGGCGCGAACACCCGCTGGCCCACCACCCCTGCTATGAAGAGGCTTATTGTCTGGAGGGCAGCTTCCACTACAACTACGGGAAAATGTGGCCCGGCACCTACTTTTTCCGCCCCGCGCTGGTGCGCCACGGCGACTTTACCGCCGGCGAAGAAGGCACCGTCTGGCTGCTCCGCTGCGACGGCGATCTGGTGGACTGGTATACCGACA
>JBFJYC010000190.1:0-6287 GCA_041622815.1 Spongiibacteraceae bacterium
CCAGGCGTTCGCGGGCGTAGTCGACAGTTATTTCATGAATACCGCGTGCGTTCGCGACTGCGGCGATGGCGACATTGAGCCGCTCCTGCGGCAGCGCCTGCATCAGATAGACAAAACCCATGCCTTCCTCGCCGAGCAGGGCATCCGCCGGCACCCGCATATCCTCGAAGAATAATTCGGATGTGTCCTGAGCTTTAAGACCGATTTTATTCAGATTACGACCGCGGCTGAAGCCCGGTGTGTCGGTATCGACCAGGAACAGGCTGGTGCCCTTAGCGCCGGCTTTGGGGTCGGTTTTGGCGACAACGATCACCATATTCGCCATCTGGCCGTTGGTGATAAAGGTTTTTGAGCCGTTGATAATCCAGCTATCGCCGTCTCTTACAGCGCTGGTTTTAACGCCCTGCAGATCGGAACCGGCCCCCGGTTCGGTCATCGCGATGGCGGTAATAATGTCGCCGCTGACCATGCCGGGCAAATAGCGCTGTTTCTGTGCTTCGCTGCCGTATTCTTCCAGATAGGGGGTGGTGATATCGGAGTGCAGGCCAAAGCCCAGTCCGGACGTGTTGGCGCGCGCTACTTCTTCGTCAACAATGGTGTTGTACAGAAAGTTCGCGCCGACACCGCCGTATTCCTCCGGCACCGTGGGACATAGAAAACCTTGCTCGCCTGCAGATTTCCAGATGTCACGGCTGACCTGTCCGTCTTTTTCCCATTGCTCGTGCTGCGGAATGGCCTCGGTCTCCAGCCATCGCCGGACGCTGTCGCGGAACATTTCGTGGTCGGAGTCAAACAGCGGGCGCGGTAAATCGGGCATCGGAGACCTCTGATTTATCTATGTATGCGGCGGCTACTCTAGGCCAGCGGAGGAAGCGAATGCAAGTTTTACGGGGTGCTGCTTAGTAGCGGGGGCGGGCGGCTTCCAAGATTGAACGGACGCGTTTTGAGTCGCCGGTGATATTGTAGAGCACGCGCTCCCTGTCCAGTTTTTGACCGCCATCGCGAAGCAGCGGGGTTATCGCCATATTGTAATAGCGAGTACTGGATTTCAGCATAAAGGTGTCCAGCGGGATCTTAAAATAGATGCCCTTATTAAAGCTGCCTTCGCCAAATGCTTCGCTGGAGACGTCGGTAAAGTCGGCAAAGGCACCGGCGATGACGCCGCTTGCAAACCGCTTTGTCACTTCAATACCGATGCCGGTATCGCCGGCAAGATAACGGCCAAAGCTCAGATTGACGTTAATATCAGAATTCATCAACGGCATATGGGCCGTCACGTGGCCGGTCCACTGATCATATTCACGGAATTCAAAGTCACCGTTGAACGCGCGTTGCTTTACCCAGTTCACATCGAGGCTGAGAGCCGCGCCGGATAAATTCGGCCGGTACATGACTTCGGCTCCGACGCCGCCGAACATACGTTCCAGCAGCCCGGTATAGGCCTGACCGTACCAGCCGTTGCCCAGCTCATTCAGCGTTGTAAGCTGCAGATGCTTAACCGCCACATTGGACTGTTGTTCGTAGCGGTTTATGTCAGTGCGGACGCGCTGTAATCCGCTCGGTGCACGGAAGTCGAATTTATCAAAGGTACCGGCAATCGGCGTGGTGAGTCCGCCGGAAATTTCGCTATTGTCACTGAGCCAGTACCAGGCGTCGGCTTCGAGGTTGATGCGGTAAATATAAAAACGGTCGGGGCCGCCGATGCTTTGTCGCAAACTGGGCAGTATCGAAAAGCCCGAGCGCTCTAAGTTTGATGCGGCGTAAAGCGTGCTGCGACTTTTCGCTGTGACTGTTGCTACGCTGTTTTTAATAGCCAATACCGGACTGCGTTGGCTGGTGTAGTCGAATAGCTCGTCGCGATCGATGCTGATACGGGCGTAGGTAACGCCGGATTCTTCACGGACAAAATTGATTGTCTCAAAACGCTCGGGCAGCTGATTCAGTGTCGCCGTTGCGATTTGTCCGATTTCTTTATCCAGCTCACGGTAGCGTTGCTGGTTGCCATAAATAAACACTTCGTTGCCAATACCGTCGATCCGGCTGACTTTAAAGCCGGTCGCAGTCAGCGCTGCGGCCAGCTCCTGCCACGAGGAGGGTTCGGGCGCGGGCAACAGGCGTTGCCTGGGTGGATCGAACTTCGGCTGCCGGGGCGGTTGTGTAAAGTCGCTGCGCAGCGTGAAACCGAGCATCGCGGTGTTGCCGCGCTCCTGGCCTACATGTAAATCAATATTCTCGGATGCCCGGTAGACGATGCCATAGTTGACCTGCGAGTCCTGCTCGAATCGGTTGCCGAAGGGTTCGTCCTGATAGCTGTTTGAGTCGTACTCGATTTTCAGGCGCAGCGGCTGCCACGGCGTTTGATACTCGAGGCCGCCAAACAGGCCGATGCGGGGGCCGCGGAAGAAGACATCGGTTTCCAGTTGGCCGCCCTGCCCGGACGTGTCGGTATCGCGTGTCGCAAACCGGTCATCCAGTTTTTCAAACGGGTTGGCCTGCGTGTTTCTGCCGGCCAGATCACCCCAGCCGATGCCGGCGGTGATATCCAGGTCCCAGAAGCGCTTGCTCGCAACGAGGTATTCGGAGGCAAACAGCCCTGTACCGACGCCGTCCCGGAAGCCGACCGCTATTTGCGGCAGATAGGCGCTCTCTTCCAGCAGCCGTGCCTTGAGGTGGTACATTTTGTCTTTGTAGGTTTGATTGCCGGCAATGGACGGTCCGTACAACTTATTATCAATATTGCTATAGCCGAATGTGAGTTCCAGCCACGCGGTCGCCTGCAGGGTAATCGTCAGCCGCTGATAGGGTTCGACATCGCTGTAGTGCAGGCTGAATTCGCCCGCCGGCGCCATCCGTGCAGTCGGTATCTGCAGCAGTCCGACGCCGCCAAAATCACTCTGTGACGGCGGCAGTCGCTCAAAGCGACGCGGGTTTGCTTCCGCTGTCACCGCGAGCAGCAATGCCATCGTGAGAATCAGCAACCGATTCACGGCAGTACCTTCTGGGTGGCGTATAACTCGGCGAGATAGCGGTTAAATTCAGGATTGATTTCAGCTGCGATAGAGTCTTTAACCGGCACGATAATAATCGCGCCCGGCGTGACCGGGTGAAAGTCCCGGTTCCAATAGGCGACGGGTGCCGTATCGATACTGCCGTCCGCTTGCACAACCCAGACGATGTCGGTATTCGCTAAATCGGTCCGCTTTATTGCGCTTAAGTAGTGCGCGACGCTGCCGCCGGCATAGGCTGTCAGCCGTTCGCGATCGACCGCGCCGGCAATGACCACAGATTCAGGGCGCGCCGGAAAGTGCATCAGGTCACCATCTTGCAGCGGCAGATTCCAGATCGGATGTGCCGTTATAACGTCGTAGTCCAGCGGCATGCGCCGGCACCCGGATACAGGCAGTCGCTCCAGCTGCTCGCCCAGACGGTTGACCAGGTGACGCATCCGGTAATTGCCAAAGGCGCTCATCCGCTCGCGCATACGCAGAATGTCACGGAGTAATGACTGCTTAATAGCTTGGTGCCGGGCCCGCAGTGCCGTGCGACACAGGCTGGTGCCGGGTGAGTAAACAGTTGCTGGCACGGCCAGCGCGCTGACGGCGTCCAGCAGGCGCGGCTGACCGCTGATCTCAATACGCTTATTGGTATATTGGGGAATGCCCTGCACGGAGAACTGGGTCGCTGCTGCCGGTATTGATAACATTGCGAACAGCGCAGTGACGAGATATCGCTTAGCGATCATGAGGCAGCGCCGCTGTAAGGTTTGGCGATTTCGATTTCGATCGCCGGGGTGCCGGGCCCGATAAACTGCCGGCTTTTGCGCACAAAACCGGTGTCGGGCTCTACCCAGAAAATATTGGTTGCGGAAAAGCCGAGCCCGGGAACGCGCAGATATTCTTCTACTTTTAGTAAGTTAAAGGTTTTCTCCAGAATCTCGACCTGCTCGGTGCCTCTGCGGCGAAAGGTCGAGACCGCGCCGAGGTTAAAGCGGTGGTCCGGGCTGAGGTCGATCAGGCGCCGATAGGTGGTATCTGCAGGGACGCGGTGCAGATCTGCATAGACCGGGTCCCGGTTCGCCGCGCTAATGCCGACAATATTGTCAGACAGGCCGGCGGTTTTTACGAGACGGCTATTGACGGTTGTCAGTATCTGCCCCTCAGAAGTTGCCCAATGCAGTGCACCGTCATCGCGGATCAATACCAGTAGTGATTGTGAGCGACCGACATTGACCACGATGCTGGCATAGGGAAGTTGTTCAACATAGGCGCGGCTAATGCCGGCAGCAGCAACGCTGCCGGGGGCGAACACTGCGCGAATACTTTCCACCGCAATGCCTACGGTGCTTTGCGTGCTACACGCTGCCAGAACAAGGCAACAAAGCAGGCTGCAGAAAAATGTTAACCGTCTGTACAGTTTAGTGGCTCGCTATAATTGTGCTTTATGAAACTGTCAGGCAAAAAAAACGGCACATGCGCTGTGCCGTTTTCTTTTCAAATGTGAACTGGTGTCTAGTTGGTAGTACCACTGGTGCTGTCGTCACCGTCAGACGCTTCGACGACTGCCGCGGCGATCACAGCGAAAGTTAAAATAGTCGCCAGGCTGACGCCGCCCAATGAGCCCAAAGCTGCTTGTGATGGTGCAACACCGCCGGTGGATTCGTTCGCGGAAGTTGCGACCGCGCTAACGCCCGGGGTTGAGCCCTGTTCCGCGAAAGACAGCGGTGCAGACAATGCAGTTAGTGCAGAAATAAGTGTGGTTGCGATAATTTTTTTCACTATGAGCTCTCCTAGATCGGCTAAGGGCCGGTTAATGCGCGTAGTCTGTACATACCCGTAACTTATGTCAACGGTAATTTGGCGTTTTTTGTTTGGTAGTCCGTTGATTTGACTTAAAATTTTCTATTTACAGGCGGAGCGTGGCGGAACCGGGTGCGGATGGTTAACAAGTAGCCAGAGTCAGTGCGGCCGAGCCTGATCCGGATTGGAGCCAGCTCTAGTAATCGGGCCGATTGCAGTATTCCGGGCGACTGTATTTGCCGGAGCGGGAATTTGTTGCTGCCGCGTCAGGGTTGACGCCGGATTTCGCCGCTATTTTGGCCCGGCTGGCGCTCCGGCACAGTGACGAGATGTGTAGAATAGCGGCCCGCGCGGCAGGTGCTTCAGGCGAGATTTTAGTTTTCAGGTGAATTATGCAGAGTAAACAACGACGGTTAGCGCTCGAGGGCGCGCCGAATGTCCGCGATTTGGGCGGCTACCAGACCGCCGCTGGGGGCATCACCCGCTGGGGCCGCATTTTCCGGGCCGGCCGCTTGTCATCGCTGACCCCGGCTGACCAGCAGGTGTTAAGTATCTACAACATCGGCACGGTATGTGACTTTCGTCGCGCCGATGAGTACCAGCGCGACATTACCAGCCTCGGTGCGACCAGCGCAGCGAATATTCACAATCTGGAAATATCCCCGGGATCACAGAGCGGTTCGCTCGAAGAAATGGAAGGGCGCGGTGCCGGCCAGATTGATTTCGCCCAGTGGATGGTCATGGTGAATCGCGAGCTGGCGCTCTACCATTTCGATACTTTCCGGCAAATGTTCAGGTTGCTGCTGGCCGAAGAGCAGGGCGCGTTTCTGTTTCACTGCAGTGCCGGCAAAGATCGCACCGGGTTTGCGGCTGCGCTGATTCTAGCCGCGCTTGATGTGCCCTACGACACGATAATGGAAGACTACCTGCTGACGCGTGAGTACTATCCGCCACCCGGCGAGCTCGACTATCTGGTAGAGAAATATGTCGGCGCCCATTCCGATGTTGATACCAGTGTCTTCGAGGCGATGATGGATTCCCGTCAGGAGTATCTGGATGCGGCACTCAATGCGGTGGAGAGCGAGTACGGCGGTATGGATAACTACCTCTCCGGCCCTATCGGGCTGACCGAGCAGGACCGAAAAATTCTTATTGAACGCTATGTGGAATTAAACCCATGAATTTTGATTTCTCCGATGACCAGAAGGAAATTCAGGCGCAGGCGCGGCATTTTTTGTCGGCGCAGTGCACGCTGGAAAGAGTCCGTCAGACCCTCGACGGTGACCAGCAGTGGGATGCTGCTCTGTGGCAGCAGATTGTCGATCTGGGTTGGCCGGCGACAGTAATTCCTGAATCTTTTGGTGGTCTCGGGCTTTCCTATTTGGAGCTGTGCGTGATCGCCGAGGAACTCGGGCGCGCGTTAGCACCGGTGCCGTTTATATCCTCGGTCTACCTTGCGACTCAGACCATACTCGATGGCGCCGGTGATGC
>JBFJYC010000191.1:0-6274 GCA_041622815.1 Spongiibacteraceae bacterium
GCACCTGCATATGCCGCTCGCACTTCGGGCAGCTAATATCGGTATCCACCGGTGTGTTTGCACGCATCCCGGTTTCTTCATGTTGCGCGGCTTCAAGACGCTCGCTGAAGTCGGCATAGAACTCGTCGAGCAACGCCCGCCAGTCTTTGTGCGCGTTGGCCACTTCATCCAGCGACTCTTCCATGTTCGCGGTAAAGCTGTAATCCATCAGATGTTCAAAACATTCCGACAGGCGATCGGTAACAATATCGCCCATTTTTTCCGCGTAGAAGCGCCGGTTCTCCACCCGCACATAACCGCGGTCCTGAATCGTCGAAATAATAGCGGCGTAGGTCGATGGCCGGCCAATACCGCGTTTTTCCAGTTCCTTGACCAGCGATGCTTCGCTGTAGCGCGGGGCCGGTTTGGTAAAGTGCTGAGAAGGGTCCAGCTTGAGCAGTTTCAGCGCATCACCCGGCTTCACATCCGGCAATGCCGGCGCCGCTTCTTTGCCGGATGTCGGCATGACACTGAGGTAGCCGTCAAAGCGGATAACCCGGCCGCTGGCTTTGAGTTCAAACTCGGCCGCCGTCGCAGTCATCGAGGTGCTGGTGAATTGCGCGTCCGCCATCTGGCAGGCGATAAACTGGCGCCAGATCAACTCATAGAGCCGCTCGGCGTCGCGCTCCATCTTTTGCAGCTGGGTAGGCCTGGTGGTCACCTGCGACGGACGAATCGCCTCGTGGGCTTCCTGAGCGCCTTCCTTGCTGCTGTAGGAACGCGGCTTCTCCGGCAGATACTTGTTACCGTGTTCGCTGGCAATATAGTCGCGGCACTCGGCAACCGCATCGGCGCTGAGGTTGGTTGAGTCAGTTCGCATATAGGTGATGTAACCCGCCTCATACAGGCGCTGCGCCATCATCATCGTTTTCTTGACGCCGAACCCCAGGCGGGTACTGGCCGCCTGCTGCAATGTAGAGGTAATAAAAGGTGCGCTCGGACGACTTTTGGTCGGTTTATCTTCGCGGGCACTGATGACATAGTCGGCTTTTTTGAGTGTCGCAACCGCGTTCATCGCGTCGGTTTCATTATCCGGCCGGAAAGTTTTACCGGCTTGCTTCTTCACCTCCATCCGCAATTCGGCGCCGTCGCCGTTCAGATCGGCATGGATCTGCCAGTACTCGTCCGGGATAAAAGCGTGAATTTCGCGCTCGCGCTCGACAACTAATTTGACCGCGACCGACTGTACACGACCCGCAGAGAGACCGCGTGCCACTTTCGCCCACAGCAAGGGCGACACCATAAAGCCGACCACCCGGTCGAGAAAACGCCGTGCCTGCTGGGCATTGACCCGGTCGATATCCAGTTCGGTGGGCTCAGCAAAGGCGGCTTTGATTGCCTTGGCCGTAATTTCGTTAAAGACAACCCGCTTGAAACGGCTGTCATCGCCACCGATCGCCTCCCGCAGGTGCCAGGCTATCGCCTCTCCCTCGCGGTCCAAATCCGTTGCCAGATACACTGTATCGGCGTCCGCCGCATACTTTTTCAGCTCGCTGACGACTTTTTCTTTGCCGGGAAGGATCGCGTACTGGGCCTTCCAGCCGTTCTCCGGGTCGATACCCATGCGGGTAACAAGTTGCTTTCTGCTCCGCGCGGCCTTGTGCTTGGCCTTTGCCGCAGGCGTCATTTTACGGGTCTTGGCGGCCTCTTTTGCCCGGGCCTTGGGGTCTGCAGGCGTAGCACTCGCACCGGTAGGGAGGTCGCGGATATGGCCCACAGAAGACTTCACGATGAAGTCGTTACCGAGGTATTTATTGATAGTCCGCGCCTTTGCCGGCGACTCGACTATTACCAGAGATTTGCCCATATCGTACTGCTGGCCCAAAAAGGGCGACATATATAAGGACTCAGTCGGGCATGGTCAAGTACTGCTTTTCCTCGATCAGCGCAAACCGCGGTACTTTTGTGCCATTTTGGTCGACGCTTTCAGTGAACATCGACAGTGGGCGGACCCACAGTTTGCGCTCGCCGTAGAGGGGCCGGTAGACCACCAATTGCTCCCCGGTCTCGCTGTGGCACGCCACCTCATAGACTGCGTACTCACCACCTTTATAGTGGCGATATAAGCCTGTTTTCAGCGTGTTTTCATGCGGCATCCTGCCTCCTGTTGGCGGTGGCCAGACGGCTCAGCTCCGCTGCAATAATGTCGATATCTTCGACGCTACCGGATTCGGTGCACCACGCCGCGACACCATCGCTGGCGTGCTCCAGTGCCACCACCATTTGCGGCATCGTTTCAATTAAGGATTTATTTGCCGCCGCATCAGGCGACAGCTCCTCCTCACCCTCCTCACGAATTAATATCCAGAAATCTGCGGCATCGCGGCCGGCACGACGACAGCGATGCAAAATCCGGACGCCCTGCCGCGTTTGCTCCTTACGCACCCGTAATCGCCGCGGTTGCGGCAACGGATTCAGCCGTACATCCAGCCCCAGGCCCATAGCACGCTGGCGCAGCGCCGCCTGTCGACGCTGCGAGGGACGCGGAACGATATACACAATCGGCGCTGCAGCCAGCGCCAGCCCCAGCACAATAAACAACCACTGCATCTATTTCCCCTGAGATTCTGGACTAGTGGCGACATTTGATAGTAAATAGCGGTCTCACCGTAAGCGGAGTTCGCTATGCCTTACAAGAAGATTCTAACCGCCATCGACCTATCTGAAGAATCCGCCGCGGTCGCTGCCCGCGCAGCCCGTATCGCGCAGGCGGACAAAGCCGAACTACATGTACTACATGTGGTCGAATCGCTCAGTATGGCCTACGGTGGCGATATTCCGATGGACTTTACCGATATTCAGGAACAGCTTCAGCAGCAGGCCCAGCAACGATTGAAAGAGTTTGCTGCCAAAATCAATGTGCCGGCGGAGCACCAACACCTGCTGATCGGCAGACCGGAAAGCCAGATTCACCATCAGGCCGAAGAAATCAACGCAGACCTTGTCGTTGTTGGCAGTCATGGCCGGCACGGCCTTGCATTACTGCTTGGCTCAACCGCCAACGGGGTGCTGCACGGCGCCCACTGCGATGTGCTCGCGGTACGGGTAGGTGGTGGTGATTAAACAAAATAGATTCCCGGCTCACTCGGGAGCGCCTATTCCGCTCTGATGTTTCAGTTTTCTTTTCCGATACTACGGTGGTCACTGATATTGGCCGGCGTGGCGGCATGTATGCTGCTGCTTGCGCCTGCCTGCTCCGCAGGCCCCATCTCAGCGGAAGCACAGCGTGAATTATTCCGCGAGACGCTGGCCTCGATCAGGGCCGGCAACTGGAGCCGTGAGCGGCGCAATGTGCGACGTCTGGAGAACTACGCCCTCTACGGATACTTGTACGAGGCGGCGCTGCATAAGAGCCCGAGCGAATTTTCCGACAACGACGTCCGCCATTTGATCCGGCGCTACGAAGGTACGCCGCTGGCTCCGCGGATCCGTACACGCTGGATCCAATATCTGGGCTACAAAAAACGCTGGCAGTCATTTCTCAGCTTTTATGAAGAAGGCGGTGCCTACGGCACAGAGCTGCGTTGCGTTTACGCTGAAGCGCTCACGCGGCAGGGCCGCGCCAGCGAGGCCGGACCTGTAACCGAGGCAATCTGGCTGACCGGAAGCCCGCTGCCCGACAGTTGCGACCCGCTGGTTTATAACTGGCTGCGGAACAGCGGCAGAGAGCCTGAATTACGCTGGGCGCGGGCAAAGCTGGCAATGGCAGCGGGCGAAGCCAGTCTGGTGAATTTTTTACTGCGGCCGGTCGACCTGCACCCGCGGGTGCGCACACTCCTCAAAGACCCGATGCAATTCACCGTTGCCGTGCCGCAGCTTAAAAAAATGCCCCAGCGCCGGGAAATTACCACCTACACGCTGCAACGAATCGCCAGACGTGATTACGAAGTGGCCGACACACTGTGGTTAACGCATCGCCGGACACTCGGACTGAGCCTGCAGCAGAACGATGCCATCCGGCAGCTCATCGCCCGTCAATTGCTCGCGGACGGCAGCCATGCCGACGCGCTCGGCTGGCTGATCAAACACGACCCGGAAGGCAGCGACCCCTACCTCACTGAGTGGCGGGTACGGCTGGCACTAAAAGCCGGTAACTGGGAAAAAGTTAAACGCTATATCGATATGCTGCCAGCAGAGGTCGCTGCCGAGCCCCAGTGGCAGTATTGGCGCGCCCGCTCGGTGCTCGCATCTGGTGACAAATCAGGCGCACGGCGGGTGCTTGCGCAATTAACGGATCTCGCCTCAGAGCGTGGCTATTACAGTTTTTTATCGGCAGAGCTTATCGGGGTGCCGTACCAACTCAACATCACCGCGGTCGAAGACCGCAAATTACAGAGCGAAATTGCTAAACACCCCGGTATTATCCGCTCGCGGGAGCTGCTCGCGGTTGACGAGCTCTGGCTTTCACGGCTTGAGTGGAGTGAAGCGGTCAAACCGATGGATAACGAACACCAGTATGCGGCCGCGCGACTGGCTTCGCAGTGGGAATGGCATCACACCGCGATTAAAACCGTCAACAAAGCCAGCGAGCTGGGCGATCTGGCATTGCGCTTCCCAACCGCCTATAAAGATCATTTCGTGACCGCCGCCAAACTGCACAATCTCAGTACGCCCTGGCTTTACAGCGTTGCACGGCAGGAAAGTGCCTTCGATCCGCAGGCCCGCTCCCATGCCGGCGCACGCGGGTTGATGCAATTAATGCCCGGCACCGCGCGACTGGTGGCCAGAGATATCGGCACCCGTGTCAGCAATCAACAACTTCATATCCCGACCGTGAATATTCAATTGGGCAGCCACTATCTAGCACAGATGCTGAACCAGTACGGCGGCAACCGCATTCTGGCAACCGCCGCCTATAACGCCGGGCCGGGCCGGATCGATAAGGTATTGATGCAGCAACCGCAGGCGCTGCCGTTTGATATCTGGATAGAAAACCTGCCCTACACTGAAACCCGCGGTTATATCCGCAATATTCTCGCCTATTCGGTGATTTATTCGCGCTTACTGGGAGAGTTTGATGCGCCAATGGTGCTGCCGGCAGAGCAGGAAATTGACGCGGATCGGATGATGCAGGTCATCGCCGATAAAGACCGGATCGAAAAACTTAAAACGCTGCGTCAGGTGCTGGCTGCAAAAACGCAGTAAGCGAATCCGCATCGAATGGCCAGCCGATTTCACGACCGGAATCATTTTCTCTGAGCACCGGGATGCGCACACCATAGCGCTCCATCAAGGCTTCGTCACCGATAATATCAATCACCTGCAACCGCCGTTTGCCGCCAACAATATCCTTGTGCCGGCTGATAATGGCGAGCGCCTGCTCACACAGGTGGCAGTCCTCAGTCGAGTAAAGCAGCAGATCTGACATAGCCTGAAGTCCCACTTTTTACGGCCATAAAAAAACCCGCCGGCGCCAACCGGCGGGTCTTACTCATGGTGATCAAAGGTCGTAACCGGTCTCGTTGTGGCCGACGATATCCAGACCCTGTGTCTCTTGCTCTTCATCAACACGCAGCCCGATAAACGCACCGATAAGCTTGAGGATCACGTAGGTCGCAACGGCGGTATACGCGCCGGTCGCCAGAATGCCGATCACCTGAACCTTCATTTGCGAGGCAATCGTCATGCCCTCAGCAAGCCCCTGACCGCTAAACAGGCCGAGCTGGTCGGACGCGAAAGCACCGGCAAATAAGGTGCCGAGAATACCGCCGACACCATGCACCGGAAAGACATCAAGCGAGTCGTCAATTTTCAGCACTTGCTTGAGCGTCAATGTGGCATAAAAACAGACTGCACCCGCAGTAACCCCGATAACCAGCGCCGCCGCAGGGCCGACAAAGCCGGAAGCCGGCGTAATTGTGCCGAGGCCCGCCACCATGCCGGTAACCGCACCGAGTGCGCTGGGCTTGCCGTATTTGACCCATTCAATACTCAACCAGGTGAATGCGCCCGCCGCCGCAGAAAGGTGGGTCACCAGCATCGCCATACCGGCATCACCGTTGGCCGCCAGCGCGCTACCGGCGTTAAAGCCAAACCAACCAACCCAGAGCATACTCGCGCCGGTCACCGTCATCGTCATATTGTGTGGCGTCAACGCGGACGTGCCGAAGCCTTTGCGGTTGCCGATAACCATGGCTGAGACCAGCGCCGCTACGCCGGCGGTGATATGAACGACTGTGCCACCGGCAAAATCGAGCAAGCCCATCTGCTGCAGCCAACCGCCGCCCCACACCCA
>JBFJYC010000192.1:0-6181 GCA_041622815.1 Spongiibacteraceae bacterium
CATTGCACCGCCCTGGCCGGCTCCGAATACACCGACCCGCTCCAGATCCATCCACGGTCTGAGGCCCTGCAAGCGTTTTATCGTCGCGATATGGTCTGCTATGGCAGGCGCGCCTCGGTCGATGGCGACAACAATAAACCCGGCTTCCGCCAAGGCCTGCGCCTCATAGCGCGATGCATAAAAAGTCGAATCACCCATCGGGCTGCCGGCGGCCGGCGGCATCAGGTCGATCACCGCCCAGCGCCGCGCCGGGTCAAAGTTCGACGGCCGGTAGAGGCTACCGCTGACCGCTTTGCCACCCTCGGCAGGCGCCAGGCGGAACACTTCCGGCATCACAAACCCGTCGGCGATCAGGTTATCGGTCTTACCCTCTTCCAGTGACATCACCACCCGACCGAAACGGTCGCGGACAACGGACCGGCTCGGCCAGTCGGCGCGCGAATAGGTGTCGACAAAAAAATTGGCGTCGGGCGAAGCGCTTAAAGTGTGGGTCGCATTCTCCTGGGTCAGCCGCCGCATATCGGTACCGTCGAAGTTCACCCGATACAGGTTGGCAAAACCGGATACGCTGTCCTCCGAGTCATCCGCGGGCGCACCACCGGTGAAAAACACCACTTTGGAGGCTTCATCGACATACACCAGTTTCTGCACATCCCAGTCACCGCGGGTAATAGCAACCGGCGCACCGCCACCCTTGGTCTTGTGGTAATACAAATGTCCGTAACCGCTCGCGGTCGAGTACCAGATTACGTCACCGTTTTTGAGAAACCTGACAATCGGCGGCTGGGTTGAGTCCGGCGCCGGCCAGCTGGCGATGCTACCCGCCTCGTTGATGACATCGGTCCGCTTGCCGGTACGCGCATCAAAGGATGACAGGCGCACGCCATCTTTATTGGCATTGACCCAGTAGATTTTATCGCCCGACTCGCTCCACCACATATGGCCGCGGGCAATCGGCCCGCCGAGAGGCACTTCGAGCTCGCCGGTCTGTAACTTCACCCGCTTGCCGTTGTCGGCATCGAATACGAACAGCTCTGCAGTGGCGGCTTTCTCACCGGGCAAGGGCACATGCAGCTGGTGCACAACCGGGCGGGCGCTGCCGTCGTCAGCGCTGGCCTGGAAGACCGGCATCAACGCGACATGCTGCTGATTGATACGCTGCGTCAGCAGACGCTTGTTATCCGGCGCCCAGAGCATCGCCGGACGCAGGCGGACACCACTGCGGCGACGCACAATTTCATCACCCGCGCTGTCGGGCAATAACGCCCACTGACCGCCATCCTTGTCCGGCGCTGCCAGTATCTCTTTGCTGCCGTCCGCCGCCTGCCAGAACAACGACCCGTCTTCCGCCACGATAGACGGCAGCGGTTCTGCATCGAGCTTGGCGCAGTTCAGCGCTTTAAGATCGCATTGAAAGACGCCCTGTGCGATGCGCACCGCCGGTGTCGCCGACGGGTCGGAATAAATCAATTCACGTAGCGGCAGCTGATTCGGGTCAAACGGGCGATCGAGGGTTTCCGACAGCGCATTGGCCATGGCGACATGATCAAACGCCAGCTCGCGCTGCTGCTTAGCCGGATCAACCCGCACAAATTCGACGCCCGCGTCATGCTGACGCCGGTACCAGAAACTGTCACTGCCGGCGATCCAGTGCGGCTCTAACCGGACATTCAACACCAGCGACGGCAAACGGCTGCTCAGACGTGACGCCGCGCGCTGCTCATCCGGCGCCCATTCAAACGCCGGCAACGGCTCCGGCTCGGGCTCGGGCTCGTCTTCCATCCAGCCTTTAACCGTCGAGCATGCGCTGATCGATACAATCAGCGGCGCTGCAATCAGCAAACGTAAATCAATCAGATTCATAGTGTGTTTCAGGCAACCCGCTCAATAATGATGGCCGGGGCCTGCCCGCCGGCGGCACACATGGTCACCAAGCCACGCTTCAGGTCGCGGCGTTCCAGCTCATCGAGTAACGTGCCGATAAGAATCGAGCCGGTGGCGCCGATCGGATGACCGAGCGCCATCGCGCCGCCATTGACGTTCACCTTGTCGCGATCGAGTTTCAAATCGCGGATAAATTTTTCGGCCACAACGGCAAAGGCTTCGTTGATTTCGAACAGGTCAATATCGTCAACCGTGAGGCCTGCCTTGGCCAGCACCTTCTGTGCGGCGGGGACCGGTGCATTCAGCATCAATGTCGGTGAGTCGCCCATATTCGCCATGGCGATAATTTTCGCACGCGGTTTCCAACCCAGCTTTTTTGCGTATTCAGGCGAACACAGCAGCAGCGCCGCGGCGCCGTCGACCACACCCGAAGAATTGCCGGCGTGGTGAATATGGTTAATTTCCAGACCGGGATGCTTTTGCAGAATCAGGCCGCGAAAGGTTGTGCCGGCTTCATCCAGCGGGTAATCGGCGATCTGACCGAAAGACGGCTTCAGCTCAGCGAGGCCTTCAGCAGTAGTCTGCGGGCGCGGAAACTCTTCTTTATCCAGAGCCAGCGAGCCGTCTTCCCGATAAACCGGCACCAGACTCTTTGCAAAATATCCGTTTTTAATCGCGTTATCCGCCCGGCGCTGACTCTCCAGGGCCAACGCGTCCACATCTTCCCGGGAGATGCCTTCGATGCTGGCGATAGCATCGGCACATACACCCTGATGCGGCTGCGGATGCACCGCGCGCAGTCGCAGGTTGTCGTTGTCGATAATCATCGACGGCATGCTATTTTCATCGCCGTAGGTCGACATCATTTCGGAACCACCGGCGATAACCAAATCTTCCATCCCCGACATCACCGATGCGGCAGCGATATTCACCGAGGTAATACCGGAACCACAAAACCGGTCCAGAGTGACGCCGCTGGCTTTGATGTCGTAGCCGGCATCGAGTGCGGCCATGCGCCCGAGATCGCCGCTCTGCTTACCGCGCTGAGAACTGGTCGCCCAGATGATGTCGTCGACCTCCGCGGTATTGATGCCATTGCGCTCGGCCAGCGCACGCAACACTGTTGCCGCCAATTGCTGGGGGTGAATACCCGCCAGCGCACCCTTGCCCGGCTTGCCGATGCCGCGGGGGGTGCGACAGGCGTCAATAATCCATGCTTCAGTCATCAGAAACTCTCCAGTTCAAAATTTATTAGCGAGGTGTCGGGTAGCGGCGCGTTACCGGCCCTTCCACTGCGGGGCGCGCTTCTCTGCAAATGCAGTGGCACCTTCAATACAGTCTTCGCTGACGAAGACCGGGTTACAGATTTCAGCCTGCTTGGCGAAGGCCTCGTCGGAGGCCCAGTCACGCGACTCGACGATCACCTGCTTGGTTGCGGCCAAGGCCAGCGGGCCGTTCGCTGCTATGGTCGCCGCCAGCGCCAAGGCACCTTCCAGCGCCTTGCCGGGCTCGGTAATCCGGCTCACCATACCCACATCATAGGCACGCTGCGCCGTCATAAACTCACCGGTCAATGCCAGCTCCATCGCCACCCGGTAGCCGACCTGATACGGCATTCGCAGCAAGCCGCCGCCGGCGGCTACCAGCCCGCGCTTGACCTCGGGAATACCGAATTTGGAATTGTCGGCAGCGACCAACAGGTCAGCGGCCAACGCCAACTCGCAGCCACCGGCCAGCGCGAAGCCCTCAATAGCGGCAATGAGCGGCTTTTTTGGTGGCGCCTCGACCAGACCGGCAAAACCGCGGCCCTCGATCATCGGCAGCTCGCCGGTAACAAAAGCCTTTAAATCCATGCCCGCGCAGAACGTACCACCGGCGCCGGTAATAATGCCGACGCGCAATTCAGGGTCAGCGTCGAGCTTGTCCATCGCCGCCGCAATGCCCTCAGCGGCAGCCAGATTGATGGAGTTTTTGGCTTCGGGGCGGTTGATAGTGATGATCAGCACGCCGTCTTGTTCGGCGGTGAGGATGACTTCGCTCATTGTTTTCCCTGTACGTTTGCGGATTATTGAGGCCGCACATTATGCACAGTCACCGAAGCAAAGTCTCGACTGCCGGCAAGTCCCCGAAAAGGCATCGAAAGCCAGTGCTACTGCGGTGTTCCGAGCTGCTCATCACCCATGATTGTGGTGCGGTGAATCAGGCGCCTAGCCCCGGGCACAACTCCCGGTGCGGAGTGCATATAGCGCCAGTTGTCCCACAAAATCATATTGCCGGTCTGCCAGGAGTGCAGGTAGCAAAAGCGCGGCTCGGTCACATGCGCCACCAACTGCCGCAGCAGCGCATCGCTCTCGGCTTCGGGCAGGCCGTCAATCCGCTTTAAGAACATCGGGCAGACGTTGAGCACTTTACGGCCGGTTTCGGGGTGCACCAGCACCAGCGGGTAGACCGAATCGGGAAAGTCCGGAAAACCGACATCCGCCGGTTTTTTCGGCGCACCGGGGCCGGCCTCGTAGGCGGACGTATCCAGATACGGCATCTTGTAGAGATCGACCTCAAAACCGTACACCACTTTCATATCCGCGATATGCGCCTTGGTCGCATCATCCAGCGCATCATAGGCCGCGGCCTGATCGGCATAGCCGGTTTCACCGTCCTGCGCCGGAATATGTACCGCCCGCAGCACCGCGCCGCGGTTCGGTTTGCCGGTATAGATCAAATCCTTGTGCCAGCCGAGCCGGCCGCAGACTTCCTTGCCGTGCCACCTCGCCACCGGGTTGGTGCGCCGGTCGCTGCTGTCCAGCTCCATCAATTCCGGAAATTCACCGGAACGTATGGTTTTCAACGGGTGCGCCTCGAGCGGCCCGAACAGCTTGCTGAACGCGATCTGGGATTGCGGCGTGGTATTGCGGCCGCGCACCAGCACCATGCCGTGCTCCAGCCACAATGCGCGCAGCTGCGCCGCATCGTCATCAGACAGCGGCGCGGCGAAGTCGAGATCATCGACAATCGCGCCGAAGGTCGCGGTCAGCGGGGCGATTTTCATGGCAATTGCGCGTCGTGATAGACCCGCTGCACATCATCCAAATCGTCGAGCATACTCATAAACTTGTTGAACATATCGACATCGTCAGCGCTGATCGGTGTTGATGTCTGGGGAATGAACTGGATTTCGTCGACCTCGAATTCGATATCGCCGAAGCCTTCCAGCAAGGCAGTCTTGGCTTTGAAATATTCGGTCTGGGGCACGAATACGCTGAGCACTCCGGCGTCGGCTTCGATATCGGTCAGGTCAACCTCCGCCTCGAGCAGGCATTCCATCACCGCTTCCTCGTCATCGTGGGGGAAGACGAAAATCGCAGCGTGATCAAAGCTATGGCTGGTGGTGCCCTGAGTGCCGATCTTGCTGCCGGTTTTGGTAAAGCAAAGCCGCACATCGCCGAAAGTGCGGTTGGGGTTGTCGGTGAGGCACTCAATAATGACCATGCAGCCGCCGGGGCCGAAACCCTCGTAGCGAGCCAGCGCATAATCCTCGCCGGCACCGCCCTGCGCCTTCTTGATCGCGTTTTCGATCACATGGCTGGGCACCTGATCGCGCTTGGCACGTTCGATCAGTCCGCGCAGAGTCAGATTTGCTGACGGATCGCCCCCTCCGCTTTTAGCGCAGACATAAACTTCGCGGGCGTAGCGGCTATACACCCGCGCCTTCGCGTCGGAGGTTTTTGCCATTGAAACTTTACGGTTTTGATATGCGCGGCCGATGATCGTCACTCCTGAAATTCAATGCGGCGGCGATTTTAACTGCTTTCTGCGCCACCGGCATCCGAAGTTACTATGCGCCGCCCGGTGAAGTGACCACCACACCGGGATTGAGAATCCCTTTCGGGTCGAGGGCGGACTTAAGGCCCCGCATGAGGGCGATTTCCGCTGCGCTGCGACTGTGCGACAGCCACGCCCGCTTTTCGATGCCGATACCGTGTTCCGCTGAAACCGAGCCGCCGCAGGACCGCAGCGGGTTGTAGACCAACTCATCGGCCTCGGCGTGCGTTGCCAGCGCCGTCATCGGCGCGATAAAAAAGTGCAGATTGCCATCGCCGATATGGCCGAGCACATAGCAATGGCCCTGTGGCCAGCGCTGCGCGACGCCGGCCTGAACCGCATCGACGTAGTCCGCCATCGCTTTGATCGGCAAGCTGACATCATAAAGAAACACCGGCGCCGGCGTGAGAATCGTTTCAAAGTTCTCGCGGATCTCCCATAAGGCCCGATGCTCGCGCTCAGACTGCGGGATAATCGC
>JBFJYC010000193.1:0-6163 GCA_041622815.1 Spongiibacteraceae bacterium
CGCCAGCACCGGCGCCGGCCAGTGCTCGGTGAGCGCATCTCTGGCCATTTTTACAAAACGGTCACGGCTGACACCGACGCCGTACTCAATCCGCAAGCGCTTGCTGTAATCGGGGTCCTGAATGTCCCCGGATGCGGGTGCCGGCTGCGCCGGATCGATATACAGGGCGGCATCGGTAATTGTCTTCCAGAGCAGCTTATAGCTGGCCTGCCCCGCTGGCGCCCAATCTGTTGCAGCCCCCGCCGTTGCCGGCGTAGAGGCGTATGCCGTGACGCTGAAAAACAACATCGCCGGCATCAGTAAAGCCCCCCGAATACGTCGAACCTGCATCACAGACCACCTTTTAGTTGACGCCGCTTACTTACCGGAACCCGCAGGCTTATGTCCAGCCCCGAAATCCGCCCGGGCTATAGGCTATCACAGCCGCCGCTATTAGCCTGTACGGAGCGATAAAATGCGGATACCGTTGCGCCACCCTGCACGCTGCCTTTTTGCTTTCCCGGAGCTTCAGATTATGTTGCTGGCCCGCTGCCTGTTGTTTGCTCACGCTCTGATGAACATCGTATTTGCGGTATTGATTCTGCGCGACACCACCGGCATGGCCGACACCATGAGCCTGAATATCAGCTCGCCCGACGGCCACGTTGAATTTCTGACGATGTATGTCGGTGCCAGCGGTCTGATGGGCTTGTTCTTTTTCTACAGCGCGGCCAGCAAACGCTATTTGCGCGAAGCAACGCTGCTACTGGCGGTATTTATGACCGGTGTGGCCACGGCCAGGCTGGCCGGCGCGCTGATGCTGGACGTGGGCGGTATCACCTACGGCGCGCTCGCCTACGATATACCGGTGGCGATGCTCGCATGGCTCGCACTCAGGAAATTGGCGGCGCCACACTGAGCGTGCGCGGCAGTCAGACACCAATCCTTATTCGATAAAGCGGTCGAGCATTACCTGCAAACGGTCCAGACGCTCCAGCGGGTCCAGTGTTTCCAGCAGTTCATAGCGCGACTCTTCCGGTATCGGCAACAACTGTCCCAACTGGTTGGCAAGAATGCCGGCGTCGCTATCATCGATCTCCACACCCAGCCTTTTTACATGCGGGTGCTCTACCAACCGGCCCATTAGTCCGAGCAGGTCCCCGGCGTCATCGGGTAGCGGCAGCGGATCGTCTTCCGGCAAATAATCGACCGCGCCCAGCCAAAGCTGGTTACTTGCCTGCCAGCTGTCACGGATAAAAACTCTGGTTTCACCTTCTATGGTAACGCCGAGCAGGTTGTTCGGCAGCTGGTCCCAGTCGACCACCCGCGCCGTGCAACCGATCTCGGCAATGGCAGTGGTGGGTAAACCGGGCCGGGCAACTTCACCCCCGGCGCGCAATTGCACGACCGCGAAAGGGCGCTCGTCGCGCAGATGGTCTTTGATCAGATCGAGATAACGCTGCTCAAAAATCTGCAACGCAATCCGCCCGTTCGGCATTAACACCGTCCCGAGCGGAAACAGGGCCAGCTCTTCAGCCATATTATTGCTGGCCGGGGCCGAGCGGCTTGAAGATCACGATCATGCGCGGCAACAACAGCAGCGAACCAAGCAGCGCCGCCAGCATCGCCCCGGCGGTGAGCAACCCGAAATAAATACTGGGGTTAAAGTTGCTCAGTGCGAGTATCGAGAACCCGAAAATAATAATGACCGAGGTGTAATACATGGCCTTGCCGATACTGCCGTGGCAGCGGTACACGGTGCGGATGTAATTGCGGTCGACCGGAAACTCTGCCTGAAAACGGTGTACATAATGAATCGCGTGATCGACACCGATACCGACGGTGATCGCGGCAATGGTGATTGTCATCATATCCAGCGGAATGCCGAGCAGCCCCATCGAGCCGAGGACCGCGCCTGCCGCCAGCATATTCGGCGTGATCGCGATTACCGCCAGCCAGAGCGAGCGGAACAACACCATAAACATCAGCATAATCGCCGCAAACACTGCGCTGATGGTCAGAATCTGCGATGAAAACAGGCTCTGTAACATATTGTTATAGAGCACCAGCATGCCGGTTAAATGCACGTTCTCATCTTTGAAGCCGAGCTCATTAACGAGATGCGCACGCACTTCTTTAAGCAGTTGATCGCGCTGCAGCGTGCGGCTGGTTTCTTTGACCCGCAATGAAATACGCGCCTCATCGGGGTCGGCGGAAAAATACGGATCAACCAGGATAGTGTTGATCTCTTCCGGCAATGCGGAGCGCGCGAGCTTCAGCTGCAGGTCATCGACACTACCGCCGAGAATAAGACCCATCAGCTCATACAGGGTCGCGAGGGACAGGACTTTGCCGGTCTCCTCCAAACCATCCATATAGTCGTGTACTTCTTTGACGCGCGCCATCCCGGCAACACTAAACCAGTAGGAGTCATTGACCGGTGCGCCCACCGGGCTGGCAAAGTCGTCTTCAAAATCATCGGCGAAATCATCCCCGGCTACCGCGAAGTCGTCTTCGAAATCATCCCCGGCCGGAGCAAAATCATCGTTAGCGGCAACGCTTGCCGGTACTGCTTCCGGTTGCGGCGCATCGAGAATGATATCGAGGGAAATCGTGCCGCCTAGTTCGGCGTCGATGGTCTCCATACCCTGATAGATTTCCGTGGTGTCTTTGAAATAGTCGATAAACCGGTTTTCGACTTTTAACTGGCTGACCCCGATCAGACTGGCGACCAGCACCCCCAAAGCAACCAATATAATCACGCCACCACGATTTTCTGTGGCTGCGGCAAAGTAGCGGGTAAAAGACTGACTGTTATCACTGTCGGCCTGACGCAGCGGCTTCATCAACATCAACACCGCGGGCAGCACCGCGAAACTCATAATAAAAGCCACCATGACGCCGATGGTCATCATCCAGCCGAAATCGATCACCGGCCGGATGCCACTGATCACCAGCGACATAAACGCTACCAGCGTGGTCAGCGTGGTGTACAGGCAAGGCTGCGCCATCAGCCGCACGGTTTCCGAGACCAACGTCAACTGGGTGACATCATCGCCGGCTTTGGCGGCAAGCTCGCGGTAACGCACAACCAGATGAATACTGACAGCCAGCGTGATAATCAGCAGCAAGGCGACAAAGTTGGACGAGATAACCGTCATCCGCCAGTCCAGCGTTGCCAGCAGGCCGAGCATAAAGGCCACCGCTAACAGGCAGGTCGACAGCGGCAACAAAGTCCATACCATGCTGCGGAAAATTACGACCAGCAATACAATAATAAAAACAATAATGCCGGTACCAAACACCACGAGATCACTTTCTACAAAACTGATCATGTCGGATGCGATCATCGGCAAGCCGCCGAGAAACAAGGTGCCATGATCGCGGTAGCCGTCGATAATCTCACGCGCCAGCGCCACCAAATCACTCTGCCGCTGCTGGGCCATCGCGACATGATCCTGAAACTCCTGCTCGGCGACCGCGTACATATCCTGCTCGACCAGAGACAGCTCGCCGCGACGATCGCGGGCGCGCAGCTCATCGCGGCGCTCGAGTAATTCGATATAGCGGTCGTCGCGCTGCAGGTTAACCTGCAGTGCCGTGGTCTTTGCATCTTCGCTGACCAACAGCGATTTGTAGATCGGGCTGCTGTGAAATTCCGCCGCAACCAGCTTGCGGTCGACATCGTCGCGCAATGTTTTCAGATTGCCGGACGTGACGGCACTCAGGCTGACTTGCGGGCTTTGCAGCAAGGGCACATCGAGAATAGACATCACCGACGCGACCCCCGGCATCGCCGCCAGATCGCCGCGCAATTTTTCCAGACGCTCCAGCGCCGCATCGCTGTAAAGGTCTTCGTTCGGGCGATAGGTGACGATCAGAAAATCTTCGGTGTGATAGCGCTTACCGATCTCGCGGAAATACTGAAGGTCCTTATCGCCCTCCAGCACCAGAGAATCCGACGAGGCATCGAGCTTGAGATTGCCCAGATTCGCTACGAGTGCACCGACCACCGCCAGCACCAGCAACAGCGACAACAACGGCCGTTTCAGCACGGACGCTTCGTACGCCTTGAACAGAGCATCAAACATCAATCATTCCACCTACAGTTAATAAACAATTAGCCGGACCTATTCGCCCCAACGCGCAACCAGTGTTTGCGGCAGCCCGAGATGGTCGAGTACCCGCGCCACCACAAAATCGACAAGATCTTCGATGGCCTTCGGCTCGTGGTAGAAGCCGGGACTGGCCGGCATCATAACCGCACCCATGCGGCTCAGCTTCAGCATATTTTCAAGATGGATACTCGACAGCGGCATTTCCCGCGTCACCAGAATCAGTTGCCGGCGCTCTTTGAGCGCAACATCCGCCGCACGTTCGATGAGGTTATCGCTGGCGCCGCCGGCGATCGCCGATAAGGTGCCACCGCTGCAGGGACAGACCACCATCGACGACGGCGCGCCGGAACCCGAGGCCACCGCCGCCATCCACTGCTCCTGTCCATGCACGTGTAATTGATCCGCTGCGCAGCCATACAAGTCAGATAACTGTTGCCGCTGTTTGTCGGTATTACCGGGCAGCTTCAGCTCGGTTTCAGTGGCAATGACCAACAGCGCAGCCTTTGAAATCAGCAGATGCACCTCGCAACCCGCGGCCAATAAGCATTGCAGCAAACGCAAACCGTAAGGCGCGCCGGAGGCGCCGGTCATCGCCAAGGTAACACGCTTGCGCGGAGCGCCGCTCATGACGCGAACCGTGAGCGCACAGCATCGACCAGACGCTGATGAATACCATCAAAACCGCCGTTGCTCATCACCACCACCTGATCGCCTGCTTTTAACTCTGCCACCACCCGCGCAATCATCTCAGCGGTCTCGGCGACCACCGCTGACGGTGTTGTCGCCGCATCTGCGACGGCTTGGAGCGACCAGTCCATGCCCGCCGGCTCGTACCAATACACCTGATCCGCGGCCGCTACCGAGTCCGCCAGCGCCTGCCGGTGCACCCCCATGCGCATGGTATTCGAACGCGGCTCAATCAAGGCAAAAATCCGCGCCTCGCCGACCCGGTGCCGCAAGCCCTGCAGGGTTAATTCAATCGCCGTCGGATGGTGGGCAAAATCATCGTAGACACAGACACCATCGATATCCGCGAGCAGCTCCATGCGCCGCTTCACACCTTTGAATTCGCACAGTGCGGCCACTGCGGCTTCGGGTTTTACTCCGACATGCCGCGCCGCTGCGACCGCAGCCAACGCGTTATTCATATTGTGATCGCCACAATGCGCCCAGCTCACGCGCCCGGCGAGATTGCCGCTTTCGTAGACATCGAACTGGCTGCCGTCGGCGTTAACTGCTTGCGCCCGCCAGTTAGCTCCGGCTTCAGCCAATGAAGTGGTTTCGCACTCGCTCCAGCAACCCATCGCCAGCGTCTCATCGATGGCCGGCACATTCACCGGATAAATAATCCGGCCCTGCCCCGGCACCGTGCGCACCACATGGTGAAACTGGCGCTGGATATCACCGAGGTCGGTAAAAATATCGGCGTGATCAAATTCCATATTGTTAATCACCAGCGTGCGCGGCTTGTAGTGTACAAATTTCGAGCGCTTATCGAAGAACGCGCTGTCGTATTCATCGGCTTCGATAACAAAGAAATTGGAATCAGTGACCCGCGCCGACACCCCGAAGTCCGCCGGCACACCGCCGATCAGAAACCCGGGCTGGTAACCGCAGTCTTCCAATATCCAGGCCAGCATACTGCTGGTAGTCGTCTTACCGTGGGTGCCGGCACAGGCCAGCACCCAGCGATCTTCCAGTACATGCTCACGCAACCACTGCGGCCCGGAAATATAAGGTAAACCGCGATCAAGCATTGCCTCGACCGCTGCGTTGCCGCGCTTCATCGCATTGCCCACCACCACCAAATCCGGTGTCGGCTGCAGATGGTCCGGCTCATAGCCCTGCATCAAATCAATACCCTGCGCTTCGAGCTGGGTACTCATCGGCGGGTAGACATTGGCGTCGGAGCCGGTGACTTTATGACCGGCCTGACGGGCGAGAATGGCGAGACCACCCATAAAGGTGCCGCAGATACCGAGAATATGAATATGCATGCCGCGCATGTTACCCGACTCCGGCACCGATGCTAACTACAAAGCGCCTATCGCCGCCGCATTTCACAG
>JBFJYC010000194.1:0-6072 GCA_041622815.1 Spongiibacteraceae bacterium
CCGCCACTTTTAAAGCCCTTGGCCCAGGTCGCGAACAAGGTCAGATCCTCGCCCCAAAAGTATTGCAAAGACAGTTTCGGTGAGACATCGGATTCGTCGCGTTTTAAACCACGCGCGTCATAGTCGTTGGCGCTGAGCGCGGTTTCGAGTACGCAGGGAGAATTAGTTTGTTTGGCGGCACAAACACCTCTACCGCTGGCGTCGGCATTTTTCTCTTCGCTGTTGAAGCGAATACCCGGCGTTATTGCCCATTGCTCATTGATAAACCAGGTGAACTGGCCGAACCAGGACAGCGCGTCGACATTGAGCAGATAGTCGAGTTGGTAGCGGTCTTCACCCACCGAGGCGCTGAAGGCATCGGATATGTCCGCGCCTAAAGGTACGCTGGCCAGCGGCTGGTTGAAATCCGGGTCACCGGAGGCGAGTTGCGCTGCGTCCTGGGTGTTCAGGTACTCACCAAAATCTTCGCCCATTACGATATTGACGCGCTGCTCAAAGCGCGACGTAAACCAATATATGCCGGCGACAAATTCGACACGCTTGCCGAGACCAAACAAGCCGCTGTCACTACTGCCGGTAAAGCGCAGCTCAGCCGACTGTTGTTCGTAGTCCGAGCGCACCGGCAGGCTGGCGATGGCGGCGGGGGACGCATCGAGATCAACCGCGCTGTCGATATAGAGTCCGGTGTCGCCCAGTATGAGGGTGCCGGTGACGTCAGACAGGCCAAACAGGTCGCCGATATCCCAGCTGACTTTGCCGATATAAGTATCGGAGCCTTTGTCGAGAAAGCCGTCTTCATTCTGACTGAGCTGATGATTAAAGGGGTCGTCCTCAACCTGCGGATCGTAATCATCGAGAAAGTCGCGGGTGTCCTCGTCGAGCAGATGCAGTTGCAATTGCCAGTAGGCGCTCTCGGTTTCTGAATTTACCGCGGTGAGCTCAAACTTGAGGTTGTCGGTCGGCAGAAACAGAAACTTAGCGCGTTGGGCACGCTGGCGATACTGGTCAAAGTTCTTATCGAGCTTAGTATTTTCGAGTTCGCCGTTGCGATCAAAATCCAAAAGCGACAAACGCAGACCGAACCAGTCGGTCAGCATGGCGCCGGCGCCGGCCTCAATGCGGCGCTCTTCCGGGTTGGCGTTGCTGATGCGGATGTCACCTGAGAATTCCTCGGTCGGGTCGGCACTGCTGGTGTTAAATACCCCTGCCACGGTGTTTTTACCGAACAGTGTGCCCTGCGGTCCGCGCAGGACTTCAACGCGCGCGACATCGAACATGGATTCGGCAAAGTAGGAGGGGCGCCCGAAAAACATATCGTCCTGTACAAAGCCGACCGAGCTTTCAAACGCAGCATTCAGCGGGTTGGTCCCAAAACCGCGGATATTAATCTGGGCAAGGGCCGGGTCGGTGTCCGATGAAAACCGCAGATTCGGAATATAGGCGGCAATATCCTGTAGGTTGGTGGCTCCGATCTCTTTCATGAACTCGCCGTCGACAGCGGTCAGTGAAATCGGGACATCCTGAGAGGACTGCTCGGTTTTCTGAGCAGTCACAATCACTTCTTCCAGCACACGCCGGTTATCTTCCTGAGCATGCGTTACGCTGGCCGGCCACAACAAAGCGCCTGCCATGATCAGCCGAGTTGCGCGATCCAATCTGTGCATATTGTTACCGCCGTTTTTAATTGTTCTGGCTGTCCGATGTAATAGTGGGATGCGCCGGGAATTTCGTGCAGCACCTTATTGCCGTGGCTGATCGCTTCGTACAGGCGATGAGTGTGGCTCGGCGTGCAGGCATCATCGGCGAGATTACCGATGACAAGAGCCGGTATTGAAATCTGTGCGGCACAACGCACACCATCGGCGTTGGAATCATCATAGCTCCACTGTGACAGCCAGCTGCGCAGCGTGCAGAAACGGGCCAGCCCGACCGGGCCGTCATTGACAATACGCGGATCGCCCAGATAGCACCAGTTAGGCCGGCGTTCGTTGGGGTCGATGGTCGGATCCAGCCAGCGCGGGTCCGCCATCGTGCCGTGTACGACAAAGGCAAATTCATCATGTGGCCGTCCGTTTTCTTTCAGTGCCCTGAGTTTATCTTTCACCCAGTGAGTAATACGCCGGTTGCGGGCGATCTGTGCGTCGCGGTAGGTGCTTAAAAACGATTCGGAATAGGGCGGCTGTGCCGGGTTGTCCGCGGCATACAGGTTTAATGCCGGGTCACGTTGCTCCGGCGACGATTCGTCCAGAATCGAAGGGTCGATCCATTCGGTGAGCGTGCCGGCGCGACTGACATGCGCTGCGAGTAGCATCATCCCGTCTGCCGGAATAAACCCCTGGTCGGGAAAGTGAACCGGATCACCGGCCGGGGTATGAGTAATTGTCGGGTTCTCAGCCTGTGCCTGATAAAACAGAGACAAGGAACCACCGCCGCTCCAGCCCGCTAAAATCACCCGTTGATAACCCAGCTCGGTTTTCGCGTGGCGGATACAGTTGCCCATGTCGATCGCCACTTTTTCCATAATCAGCGCACTGTCATTACCGGGATAGCGGCTCTGGCAATAGATAACATGGTGTCCGGCGCGGGCCAGCTCGGTGGTGATCGGCAGCCATTCGCCGCCACCGATGGGATGCATCAGCAGTATCACCGTGTCCGATTGGGAATCCCGCGGCCGCAGCAGAGTCGACTTCAACACACCAAATTCAAGACTGCCGCCGTAGGTTTCTTTGAGCGGATTTTTGTCTTCAAACAGAATCAAGTAGGAGATGCGCTCAACCGATTTACTGATCAGACCCATAAACAATGGTGCCTTTGCTGGCTGAAAGTAGAATTGCCGAGTTAAGCAATCGCGCCTATTATTGTCAAGATAGTTTACAAAGTGGGAGTTTGCCGATGGCCCGACCAAGACCGCCACAGGATTTCCTGATCGGTACCCTGGCCTACGCACTGTACTGGGTGGATGAAAGCCTGCAGCTCAGTATTCAGGCCGCCGGCTGGCCGCGGATGTCACGCAATCGCTCGATGATTATGGTCTGCGTTACAGCCGGTATTAACCAGCCTTCGCAGATCGCTTCGTCACTCGGCATATCGCGGCAGGCGGTGCATCAGCTGTTGCAGGATATGGTTGCGGAAAATATCGTCGAGTTGACAACGAACCCGGCGGATAGCCGCGCCAAAATCGTCAGTTTTTGTAAAGGTTCGGAGAAAATGCGCGCCTGCGCAGAAGCGGCGATGGTCGAGATCGAACGGCAACTCGCCGGGCGACTCGGCGGCACGACCTTTAACCAATTACAGCGCGCACTGAACAGTGATTGGGGACCGCCGGTAGAGGCTGCGCCGCGGTGATGGCGGCGCTAAAGATTGGTATTGGTTGCAACTTCGCGGCAGCAGTTTAGTATCTTCAGGGTTGTCCACGTCGTACGGAGACTGATATGTCAGACGATGCCCCATCGATAGGTCCGGCCGGACCGCTGCCGGAGGAAATGTGGCAGGACTCCGGACTCCGCCCCGGCATCGTCAACGTCAAAATGGCGCTGGAAGCGCGGGCCATGATGGGTGAACCCATGATCGGGTTTGACCTCGCCAGAACTGATCTGGAGGACGTCAATCTGGTCAATCACGGTTCTCACGAAGGCCACAAACTACATAACGCCGACCTCTACCGGGCCAATATGCGGTACGCCCATTGCTTTCGTGTGGATTTCAGCGGCAGTTCACTGATGAAAACTGATTTGCGCAACGCCAACCTGCACTGCGCCAATCTCACCGACTGCAATTTATTGGGCACCATGCTGCAGGGCGCGCAACTGGAACATGTCATCTGGGGCGAAATGGCGTTGCAGGAGCGGCAGGCGATGGCGGCGACCGATATACCGCAGCGCATGGAGTACCTGCAACAGGCTGAAGAGGTGTACCGCAATCTGCGTAAATCGACCGAAGCTGAAGGCCTGTTCGAGTCGGCGGGTCATTTCTTCCAGCGCGAAATGGTGATGCGGCGTCTGCAGATGCCGCGTTATTCCTTCGCACGCGGCGTTTCCAAAATTGTTGATTTGTTCTGTGGCTATGGCGAACGCCCGGGGCGGGTGGTAGGTTTTTCTCTGATCGTAATTTTCACGTTTTCGCTGCTGTACTTCCTGACCGGACTCAATGCCAGCGGTGCCACACTAGGTTACGCCGCCGATGCCGGTGCGCTGGTCAATTTAAAAACGTTTTTCAGTAGCTTATATTTCAGCGTCGTTACCTTTACGACTTTGGGCTACGGCGACCTCGCGCCGTTGGGGGCTGCCCGGGCGCTGGCCGCGATCGAAGCTTTTGTCGGCAGTTTTACGCTGGCGCTGTTTGTGGTGGTTTTCGTTAAGAAGATGACACGTTAAAGCCGAGGCGTTCCCGCTTTATTGCCGCGGTGCTGCGGGTCCACTTCGCCAGATTCGCGCCGGCCTCTGCCGCGTGCTGCGCCATCACCTCAGCCGAGTCTGAAACACGCGCGGTAATTTCCAGCGGTATGCCGTTGGGGTCGTACATATACACCGACTGCACAAAACCGTGATCGACCGGTCCCATACAGGTGATGCCGACGGCGTTCAGCTGTTCCTGCCAGCGTAGGACCGCATCGAGATTCTCGACTTCCAAAGCAAGATGCAGATCGAAACTGTCCTTGCCTTTGAAGTGATCGGGCGTCGCTTTGCCCGGCTCGTCAAAAAAAGCGATGTAGTTGCCGTCCGGTGTTTCAAAGAACATATGCAGAAAATGGCGCTTGCCACCCAGCGCCTCTCCGAAATCCTGCGTGTCTTCGAAGGCAGCGGCGAGTTTTAGGCCCAGTATATCGACATAGAAAGCCCGCGTTTCCTCCGCGTCGCGACAGCGATAAACAGCGTGGTGAATATTGGTAAGGGGTTTGAGTTCGCTATTCATGTCGGCAGTGCCCGGCGCAATTTGATCGGTTATAGTAAAGTACCTTGACAATAATTCGCAACGAGGCGGTGCCATGAATGACTCTCCGGGTTGCAAAACCCAGCGGCAACAGTTCAAAGCCTTTCTGGAGGATAAGATTTATCCGGCAGAGCCGGTACTGCACGGCGCCGACAAGCAGCTTCGCGAGGAGATGATTCAAACTCTGGCTGCAGAGGTGAAGTCCGCCGGGCTCTGGGCTATTGGTCATCCGCAGGCCATCGGCGGGCAGGGCATGCCGTTTCTGGATTATGTCTATATCAACGAGATTGTCGGCCGTTCGCATTATGCGCAGCAGATATTCGGCACTTTGTCGCTACAGGACTGCTTGATGCTGCACGAATTCGCGTCAGAAGATTTAAAAGCCCGTTTTCTGCAGCCGCTGGTACGCGGTGATATTTATCCGAGCTTTGCCATGACCGAACCGGGCATCGCCAGTTCCGATCCCACGCAATTGCAAACCAGCGCCGTACTGGACGGTAATGATTGGGTGATCAACGGTCGCAAGTGGTTTACAACCGGGGCCGCAGACGCCGCGTACACCACGGTGATGGTGCGCACTGAGTCCGGTGTCGAAGGGCATGGTGCTTTTAGTATGGTCATCGTTCCTACCGACACACCCGGTTACAACATACTGCGTGAAACGCCGGTGCTTGGTATGAACAGCGGCCACTACGAGGTGAGCTACGACAACGTCCGGGTGCCCGCATCCAATTTATTGGGTAAGCGCGGCGAAGGCTTTCTGATCGCGCAAAAACGTCTCGGCCCGGGCCGTATCTTTCACTGTATGCGCTGGCTGGGGCAGGCCCAGCGTGCTTTCGATCTGATGTGCAAGCGCTTGCATGCCCGCGAGGCCTTCGGCCAGCCGTTGGCCGATAAACAGCTGCTGCAGAAACATGTCTTCGACAGCCTCGCCGAAATTCAGGCCGCCCGTAAGCTGACACTCGATGCCGCGGCACGGATAGATGCCGGTGACAGTGCCCGCATTGAAATCGGTATGATTAAGGTGGTTGGTGCCGGTATGTTGCACAACGTGATCGATCGTGCGATTCAGGTGTATGGCGCTGAAGGGCTGACCGACGATACGCCGCTCAGCTTTATGTACCGGCACGCCCGTGAGGCCCG
>JBFJYC010000195.1:0-6053 GCA_041622815.1 Spongiibacteraceae bacterium
ATGCGGCGCGTGGCCCAGGGCCAGGAGTTTCGCAGCAATGTCCATCGCGGCGGCGTCGCCGAAGCGGTTGAACTGACCCCCGAATACGCCGAGACCGCAGTAAGGGCGGCACAAATACTGGGGCTGAGGGTGGCCGGTGTGGATATGCTGGAAGGCAAGACCGGCCCGCAGATTATGGAGGTCAACTCCTCACCCGGCCTCGAGGGTATTGAAACCTGCACCGGCTTAGATGTGGCCGGCGCTGTGATTGAGTATATTGCGGCGCAGGTCGATTTTCCTGAGATTGACGTCAGGCAAAGACTGACCGTTAGCAAAGGCTATGGCGTTAGTGAAATCTATGTGCCCGAAGGGTCTAAGTTTGTCGGCATTACTATTCAAGAGACCAAACTCCGGGAGCAGGATATCAATGTGCTGACGCTGTACCGGGGTGCAAAAATTATTCCAAACCCGCGTGCAGACCGCGTGCTGGAACCCAACGACAAACTGCTGTGTTTTGGCAAAATGGAATCGATGCGCGGCATGGTCCCGTCCAGAACCCGCCGTCGACGCAGCCCTGTCGTCGCTGATCTGCCAATGACTGCAGCAGACGAAACCACTTCGAAAGATAGCTGAGCGGAAATACGAAACCCCAGAGCACTAGCTACCCTGAATAAACTCCTCGCTCGGGTCCACCAGTATCCGGTTCTTCATGGCTTCACGCCCCAGTAGCATCAAGCTGGTCATGGACGAGCGGTCGGTCAGGGTCAGCTTGATATTCCAGGTCATACCGCCCAACTGAATCGGTGTTTTTATAACAACCCGCGTCTCCTTGTCCGCAGAAGAGCTCTTCACCACCTTTCTGCCGCTTAACGGCAGCGTCTGTGTAACGACCTCGTCAACGTTGTGCACATCCGGGTGAATGTCGAATCTGACATAGCGTTTACCACCTTCTTTAAACTCCTCAATATTGTCCACATGCAACGATGACGTCGCCGCGCCGGTATCGACCCGCATCTGCAGATCGCTGACGCCCAGATCGGGCAGGTCGCATAGCTCCAGAGCGCCCACCAAAAGTTTTTTTGCTTGTTTTTTCACTGTCGCAATACCTGTTAGTACTTTTCAGCCTGCACACCGGGATTGGCAATCCGGTAAATGAACCCCCCGTGGAAATCGTAGGCATTATGCGGGTAAATGTTAGACTAGTCTTGCTCCCTGCAAAGCGGCATATTCGAGACGCCCGCTGTACATCCGCAAAGGATTATATGGCTACTGAGAGGTTTACATTGACCAGCCCCAACAGAAAGACAACTGATGTTAATTGCAAAAAGGTGATGCAACGCCTGCGTTCGGAGCACACCTACATCGGCACACTGCGCCAGGCACTGGCAGCAGAAGCTGCCAAATTGAAGCGCCGTGAGGATCCGGATCTTGTGCTGCTCAGAGACATGATGCACTACCTGATGGAGTACCCCGACATACACCATCACCCGCTGGAAGATCAGGTATTTGCGAAGCTGGCCAAGCATAGCGGCGGCGTTCGCTCTGACGTTATCGAACTACTCTCTGAACATAAAGACCTGGCCAGGGAAAGTCAGTATCTCTATCACAAACTGGACGCCTTGATTCTCGGTGATGAAAAACTACAGAAGAGCCTACTGCGCTTAAGTTTGACCGATTTTCTGGAGCTATACGGCGAACACGTGCGACTTGAAGAAACCGTTGTGTTTCCGGCCGCCGAAGCACTATTAACCAGCGAGGAATGGCGTGAAATTGCACAAACGCTGCCGTCGATAAACGATCCCGTTTTCGGCATGAGCACCGGAGAGCAGTACGCCCGGCTGCGTCACCGCATCGCCGACAGTGCAGACATGGCCATGGCACGTATAACCGCGTCAGAGATACTGGGAATTTATTCTTTGATCGGCGCTATCAGCGCGGTCGCGGAGGGCGCAGAGGAACTGTCAGCGTTTAATCGGCAGCAGTTTCGCGACTTCAGAAAGGACAACCTGGCTGCCTACCGCGACGCTGATTCATTGTCAGAAGCAGTGCGCAAAGCGGTAAAAACTAACCGCCGCTTGCTTAAGAAGGGTTGGTCAAAACGCCTCGAAATAGCCCGCAAAACAGCGCGCGCGGCTTTCCTGCCGGCATCAGAAAGTCTTCATGTGATGGATAGTTTTAAACGTAGGAGCTGAGCTAACTGTAGTGCCTGTCAGTTCATATTCCACCGCGGGAAAACAGGCGCTTGCATTCGGCCTCTGCGATGCGCGTGTGCAGTGTTTGCCGGAGGCGCGCCTTCAGACAGGCCTGGTATTCGGTCTGCTGCTGCCAATACTCCAGCTCATCGCGTTCCGCTTTGGCAACTTTGGCTTTCGGATACTCCTCGATAAAAAACATTGCGACGAAAAGCACGAAGAAAATACTGTTTACTGCAGCGAAACCGGGGCGCTGAAATTGTGCCGGCAGCAGGCGTTTTAGCACAGCAACAGCCAGCGCAGCGACGAAGGAAGCCACGATCAAAAGCAGTGTCACCACCACTGCGTACTGGATCTGCCAACCCCGATCCATCAGCTTGTAATGCTCAGCGTAAGTCAATATGGCTGCGCCGGCGCCCACCCACAACAGCACCATAAGCGCGGCACCGGCGTATGGCGCAGCTTTAGCCCTGCCAACCGCTTGTGTTTTTTTCTGCTGACCGCCCATATGAATGACTCACACGGCTGAGATGCTCAATTGCTGACACTACGCCTGCACCGGCGCATGTCAACAGCGCGCTCAGGAGTTGACCGCCGCCCCGCAAGCCGACATTGTGGCAGCTTATGGCCGGCGGTCTGGCCGGCGATAACCGGGGCGGTTTCTTAATGTTCATTGTCGGCATGATCGTCGGGCTAGGCATCTTCCTGTTCGGTATGATGCAGCTCGAACGCAGCATCGAGGCGCTGGGCAGCGACTGGATCAAGCGATCACTGTCGCGCTCAACCGGCCATGCGATTTCCAGCGTGCTCAGCGGCACAGCGATTACCGCGCTGGTGCAGAGCAGCTCACTGGTTTCCATTATCGTGCTCGCCTTTGCCAGCGCAGCCATTCTGCCGCTTTATAACGCGGTCGGCGTACTGCTCGGCGCTAATTTGGGCACCACCTTCACCGGCTGGGTCGTCGCAACCCTCGGCTTTAAGGCCGACCTCGAGGGCATTGCGGTACCGCTGATCGGCGTCGGCGGCCTGATTCAGGTTTTGGGCGAGCCGAAACCCCGCCTGGCGGCGGTAGGCAAATTGCTGTTTAGCTTCGGGCTGTTATTGTTTGGCCTTGAAACAATGAAGAGTTCCGTAGCCTCGCTGGCTGACAACATCGACATCAGCCGCTTGCGCGACTTCGGGCCTGTCAGTTTCCTGCTACTGGGCTGTGCGCTGGCCGCGCTTATTCAGTCGAGCTCGGCAACGATGATGATCGCCCTGACGGCGCTGAGCACCGGCATTATCGAACTGCAGGGTGCCGCCGCGCTGATCATTGGCGCGGATATCGGCACCACCTCGACAACGATTCTGGGCAGCCTCAAGGGCTATGCGATCAAACGGCAGCTGGCACTGGCCCACGTTGTTTTTAACCTGGTGGTGAATCTGCTCGCCTTTCTGGTATTGCTGCCGGCGTTGCCGGCACTGCTATCGCTGCTCGGCATCTCCGACCCGCTTTATGGCCTGGTCGCCTTTCATAGCAGCTTCAATGTGATCGGGCTGTTGATATTCATACCCATACTGAAACCCTACTCACGCTGGATCAGCGGTTTTTTCGTGCACAGCCAGCCATCGCTGACGGGATTGCAGGAAGTACCAACGGCGGTGCCGGAAGCGGCGCTCGCAGCCTGTGAAGTGCAGGTCAGAGAGCTGCTGCTATCCGGGCTTGCCCTCAACTTGCACAATCTGAATGTAGATCCGGAACAACTGGCGTTGCCACAAGCACAGCTAGCAATACTGCAATCGTTAAATAGTGGCAGCAGCAGTTTCGAACAGCACTACACCGCCATCAAACAGCGCGAGGGCGAGCTATTAGCTTACGCCGCGAATCTGCAGCAGCAACCGCTGACCAATAAGCAGGCGGTCGATCTGCTGCGCCTGGTGGACTGTGCCCGGGACCTTGTTTACGCGGTCAAAACCATCAAGGATATCCGGCCCAACCTGATCGAGATCCGGCACCACAACACGCCGGCGGTGGTCCGCCTAGCCGCAGACTATCAACGCGACATGACCGGTTTTTACGCGCAGCTTGCGCAACTGCTGGTGGCGCAAAAGTCGCATAGCCATGATCTGCCACAACGGCTCGATGAGCTGCAAGCCACTAATGAAAAACTGCATCAGGCGCATCACAACAGTACACTGAAAAGCAGTGCAGAACTCAGCAACCACCCGCGTCTGCTATCGACAATTTTTAATATCAACCGCGAGCTGTGGCACTCGGGAAACAATTTTATTCAGGCGCTCGAGCATTGGAGCAGCGACAGCGACATCGCCCGCAGCCAGCCGCCTCTGGCCAGTAAGCCGAACTAGGGCAAACGATGTTTGAAGCTCAGCGATACCGCGTTGAGGCTATAGTCCGGCGACTGCTGACCACCACCAATCACATTGCTGATCGTAGCGGCGCCGACGCCGTCGTAATGAAAATCGTCGGTGGCGTAACGCTCATGGCTGAAGTCCAGCTTGACGCTGTTTCTCTCGCTCAACGCATAACGCAGCTGCGCCGAAATATTGCGCATCTGCACTTCTAAATCGGGAAGCGGCCGCCCCGGCGCCAGCGCCGGACCGGTGCTGGTATTAATACGGCCGGTTGCGCGTGAGTACGTATAATTAACGCCCAGTTCGGCACCCGGTAGCAAGTCCCGCCAATTCAGCACAAAGCCGGCCGTGACCACGGTATCATCGGTGTCGGTGCGCCAGTTGCGCCCCGGGTTGACCGACTGCGTGGCGACAGCGAAGCCCTGAAAGTAACGGCCGGCCTGCTCAGCCTGAACCCGCTCGCGTGACAGAAACACATTCAGGTCCAGATTCTCGTCGGGCATATGGCTGACATCAACCGCGGTCAGGGTCCGGCCGGATTCAGTCAGACCGAAATCGGATTCAGGATATTCGTCCCGCGCGTAAGCCAGATTGATCCCTGCGTTGATCGTTGCCGCCGGCTCCCAGGCAGCGCGGGCGAACAGCTGATCGCGGTCGCGGCTGGCGAGATGGAACTTGCGCAGCTGTGGCAGGTCCTCGAAATTCACCGTGTTCGGGTTACCGTCCCCTTCTACCGCAGCCACGTAGGACGGGCTATGCGATGCCAAATAAGGCGCATCGCCACGATAGTCCGACGCGCGCCGTCGCTCCCGCGTATAGCTCAGCCGCAAATGCTTGTTGCGCAGACTGGCGTCGCTATAACTCAATCTAAGATTATTTTCGTGCGTGTGCTCAACTTGTGAAAAATCACGGTTTTTCTTTTCTATCTGATACCTCAGGCCGAGCCGACGCTGATTCGGCAGGCGGTAGTTGCCGCTCAACTCCAGTTTACGCTCGCGATAGCTCTGCGGCAGGTTAGTCCGCGCACGACTGCTGGGTGTAGTGGCGTGATCATCCTGATTCTGCGAATCACCGCCGATATAAACAAACTCTTCGCGCGAGGTATCGTTGTCGCGGTTTTCATACGCGGCTTTGACCGCAACCATCAAGCGCGGGCTGAGGCGCGAGCTGACCTGCACACGAAAGCGGCTCAGCGCCACCTCGCCGTCCAGCGAAGTGGCGGGCAATGGCGTGGTCACCGTCAGCGCGGGGTTGACTGTGTAAGGCAGAAAATCATCGTCCTGCTCAAACAGTGCATAGCTAAAGTCCGCCGATGCCACCGTAGACTGACTCAGGCGAAAGCGCAGCATGCCGTGCAATTGCTGATAGAGATTATCCGGCTCCTGCGCGATTGAACCGTAGCCGGAGGGATAGCCGGCGGCGGCGCTCCATTGCGGATGAGCCGTATAGGGGTTTTGCCACCGGGTTGAGTCGTTGCTGTTTTTAAAGCGCGAAACCGTGTAACCGAACTGTGCGTGCCGGGCGCTATCG
>JBFJYC010000196.1:0-6019 GCA_041622815.1 Spongiibacteraceae bacterium
CCAACGCGCCTGCTGCCGCGCGCCGATCATATTTTCCATAAATGTAAGCACATCGCAGCGGACGCCTCCGGGATTACTACTTTGGTCGAATCGCTTATCAGCGCCGACTCCCACAGGAATACCGCAGTCAGACTCCGGATTGACCGCTTCTGAAAACAGTGCCGCGTCAGCTGCCTCCGCGTTCACCCGCCCGTTCGTGTGATCAAAGATCTGATTCTGCTGCACTTCGCTGAATGACTGACCACCGACGCGCCCGTTGGGGTGTCCTTCCGGGCGGAAATCTTCGGGTGATCTGGGGAAAAAATAGCGCAGCAAAATATGGTAATCGAAAAACTGTGTGGCAGTGCTCATCACATCGGGGTAGGTACAGGTTGTCAGTAGCCCTTGATAAAGTCCGGGATACGCATTGGCGATCATGTTTTGCGTAATCGCGCCGCCGGAACAGCCCGTTCCCACGGTGTAACGCAGCTCTCCGTACTGCTCGACGAAGCGTTCTTTAGCCATCATCAGTGACTCTGCCTGATAGGAGAGGTTGCAGTTATGCCCAAGATTGAGTTGTGATGTGGATAGAACGGACCAACCCTTGCCCAATGCAGTGATATAAGAATCCGCTATCGAAGGGTTTGGCGGGATGGTGCCTGCATAGTCCGCAAACCTTGGCTCACCCGTTTCGTGATTGCCCCGGCAATTACCGCCATGGGTCACTAGCAGCAGACGGTTCCAGTGCGATTGTGGCGCGGCAGGACTCCAACCTTCCCTCGGATTATCTGAACTCCAGTCTTCACTTGGCTGAAAAAGCGTGTATATCACGTATTTATCGCGAGCCTGATAGCCTGACTCCTTGAGTACAATAAAATCTATTGTTTGATTCGTGTCGGTGGTTGTTGTGGCCATATCGTCGGGCTGGCTTCCCGGGGTGTAGCTTTTAAATGCAGGATCTTCTGGCCCCGGAGGGGTAGTTGAACGATAGAGCAAGCTGTACTCCACCGCTTGATTACATTGCGCATCGGCAGCGCCAGCATTCTTACAATCCCAAGGCTGAATCTGCGGGCCGGTAAATACCGGGCCGCCCTTGGGATGATTGGTTACTGTGACCCGATTGCCGATATTCAGCGCGATCTCATTGTCACCCAACTGCAGGCCGGTAACGGTACCCAACAAGCGCAGCGGATTCTCAGCAGTCGCCCGTAACACCGATGTGACATCATCGCCGTTGAGCGTCATCACCAGATTATCTTCCGCTTCAGCCGACCCCAATGTGACCGCCACCAGTACATCACCGCCGCTGATCAGGTCCGGGCGATTAGACAAAATCTCCAGCAGTGCCAATCCCTCTACACCCTCCTCAATCAGCGCTGCAACCACCTCGTCATCGCTTTTACCACCGCAGGCAGCGAGTGCCAATGCGAGAATGAAAATTGCTATTTTTTGCATCTGGATTTCCTCTGCCTATTATTTCGCCATTGCTTAAACGAAGCTCTAGCAGCTAACGGGCCTTCAGGCCATGAGTGATATATCTGACACCGCGGGCAGGCCGGCCTGCGCAACATTGCAGGGCGCACTCGATCGACTATGCTAACCTGTACGGCGAGATAAACACAAAAAATAGGCCTGCATAACGGGCCAAATTGGCAGAGACCAATTGTTGAGAAAAAGAATAAATGCTGAAGCTGATTGAATACTTTCTCGGGCCCCACGCCTACCTGACCCAGCAGTCGCTGAACCGGGCCAGAACCTTGATCGGCATGCTGATGATCTTGTTCGGCGGGCTTATCGTGTACTCCGTATTTTTATACTTCACCGTCTACCGGCAATCCGTCGTTATTGCTATAGATTCCTGGTTGTTTGTGGTGCCACTGGCGCTGTTGATGGCGATGCTGCTGTTCTGTGTACGGCTTACCGGCCACTATCTGGCCGTTGCTAACGTTCTGGTCTGCCTGCTTATTGTGGTGTTAGGTGGTGCCGTATATGTCACTGGCGGTCCTTTTCATACCCCCGCGCTACCGCTGGTCGTTGTACCGGTGGTGATCGCTTTTTGTATCGCCGGCCGCAGCGCCGGTCTGCGCTGGGCGGTCGCAGTGATGATTCTCATGTGGGTGGCGACCGTACTGCAATTCAACGGTTTCGATTATCCGAACATATCGGACGAGAAGTTTCTGGCCAGCGTTGTGCTGATGAACTGGTCGGTCGCCTATCTCGCCATCGTCGCCATCGTTATGGTTTACGAATCGATCAATATCCGGGCGCAGCACGAGCATCAGGAAAAACAGCGTCTGTTCCATCATCTGGCAACGCATGACAGCCTGACCGGTGTTTCCAACCGCATGAGCTTTGAGAATTTGCTGAATAAAAAATGCGCCGCCCATACTGAAGGCGACGGTTTTATCGCGGTATTGTTTATTGACCTGGATGATTTCAAACCGATCAATGACCGCTATGGCCACGCCACGGGCGATGTGGCTTTATCGATTATCGCCGAGCGTCTCAGCGCCGCGATGCGCCTGACAGATCATGTTGCCCGGATCGGTGGCGATGAATTTGCGGTCATGGCCGAACATATCAGAAGTGACAGCGTACTCGATAATATGGCAACAAAGCTGCTGACGGTCATCGAGCAACCGCTGACATCTATCGGGCCGGATGTTGTTGTCACCGCAAGTATTGGTGTCGCTTTCTACCCGCAGCACGCACGCACTGCAGAAGATCTGCTCAAGTGCGCGGACCATGCGATGTACAGGGCAAAACAAGAAAAAGCGCGTTACCGGATTTACCAATAAGCACGCGATTATTAGCGGGCGGCCTGCTAACGACTTAGTTTCGCCTTCACCAGATTACGCAACTGCGCGACGCGCTTACGGTTGGTGGCAAAATCATAGTAACCGATGCGTGACGATGACCTGACCTGGATCACACCATTGGCCGAGTCCAGACGACATTCCAGATCATCTACAAACTTCATGCCCGACGACATAAAACTTGCCGACAGGTATTTTCCGGTGTCCCGGACAATAATACCGCCCATCTCATCAATCGCCGCTTTTAGCGACGGCCACACCGCTGCTTTCGGCGACCCTATAACCACAATCGGTTCAACGTGGAACTCAATATCGCCCGGGTACTCGCTGGTCACGCAGCGGGGCGGTCCCGAGCACGGTGTCAGCTTGCCGTTCTGCAATCCGGGGCCGGGTTTCTGCTGGCTCGCACAACCACCGAGCAACAGCGTCGCAGCTACAAGCGCTGCGCAATATCGGATTATTTTATTCATTGTCGGATCTGCTCTTAATGCTACTGTCATTCGTAGGTAGATCCGGCGTGCTTTAACCATCCGCCGATGTGTCGTTTACCGGGATCGTGGTGCGTCCAATGAACAACGCCCCCCTTCTCGGTATATTCGTATTCGCCATAGAACTCAATCGTATCGCCCTCGCGCAAACCCGCAACACGCGGCGCGAGATCGATATTATGCGCAATCAGCACGGTAATATTGCCAGGCACCCGCACCAGAAACTTCTGATGCCTGGAACCTTCATTGTCATCACGTAGTAATTTAACGACCCGCCCGCTACCGCGCACCTGTACGTCGCTGCGCCGGCTGTTAAATGCGGCCTCGACCTCATTGCCGGCGCGTGCCGTGCCAATGGATGAGGGTGCCAGCGAAGCGCCGGGCGCCGGCGCTTTTTGATCGGTGAGCACACCATAACCCAGCGCGCCGAGCGCCAGCACGATGTAAACAATATTCTTAATCTGTTTTTGGGTCAAAATATGCCGTTTATGCGTCAATGCTGCCGATTAATGCGATGCCGCAAACAACCGATAGCGCGATCACCATCAAACAACCAACCAGAAATATCTGCCGGCGCAGCGGCACATAGTTTGAAGTGATATGGACGAAAGAATGGGCGATGCGACTGAGAACAAACAGCCAGGCCAGTACCAAAACCGTGCTGGTGACTGCATTCAGCAGATAAATCAGAACACACAAAACATAGAACAAAACCGGAACCTCGAATTGGTTGCGGATATTGTTGTTGATTTGTTGAACCTTGTCGGGCCATGCGTCAGCGTGCAATGCGCGTCGTGACTCATCGACCTCACCCGCTGCGCGGGCTTTGGCAACTGCTAAGTAGATATAAAGCAGCTGAACCAGAAAAACTTGAACAAACACCGGCAGAAAGATCAGATCGTTCATTGCCGGTGTTGTAGCGGAGCTAGAACCTAATTATGCAGGTACTACGTTGTTTGCACAGGGACCTTTTTGACCCTGGCCTACTTCAAACTCTACTGCTTGCCCATCATTCAAAGTGGCGTAACCGTCCATTTTGATTTCCGAGTGATGAACGAACAAATCTTTGCCGCCGTCATCCGGTTGAATGAAACCAAAACCTTTATCGGCGTTGAACCACTTAACTGTACCTTTACTCATTTTCTAGTCCTGTATTTAGTAATTGTATGTCCCCCGACTGTGGAGTCACATACTGCAGACAATGGCCTGCGGGGCGCATTCTAGACGGGTTCAGCGCCGGTAGATAGGGCAAAAGCGTCTTTTCCGTCATTTCGGCCCCCTTTTTCCGGTTCGTTGGCAATACCCCGCCGCATAAAAAGCAGAAATTCAGCACAATTGCCCGATCTTCTTCAAAACTGAGCGCGGGCTCAGTGCAGCTGGTATTCCAGCGCAAAGCCGAAATGACGGCCGATCGCCGGTACCTCATCCTTAATAAACGATGTATGCGACCGGATTTCATCATTGGTCAGATTCATACCGCGCAAGCGCAGCGTCCACGGGGTGTTCGGCCCCGCCGGCCGCCAGTTCAGGTAGGCATCCCAACGATTCCAGCCGGACGTCGGCGTTTCAAGCGACGCCAGATCGCGCGCGGGACGCGCATGCACCCAACTCATGCCCGCATCAAACACAGCCGCCTCATAGGCGAATTGCGCGCCGATTCTGCGTGCCGGTATCCGCGGGATTGCGCCGCCGTTGTCGAGCCGCGCGCGCACGGTATCGGCAAACACGCCGAGATCGAGTTGGTGGCCGTTATTGATCTGCATCCGATAACCCAGTTCCGCCTCAGCGCCGGTGTACTGCGCATCGCGCTGACGCTGCCGGGATAGCAGCAACTGATCATCGTGCCCGGCTGCGACAGGGCTGATCACCGCGGCGCAGCTGCCGTCAAAGTTTTCATCGACCCGGTCGGCGACACCGTCGGCGTTGCAGTCATCGGTGTCCGCAAAGACAAAGTCTTTGAACCGGGTATGAAAAATATCGATAGAGCCGCGGAAGCGATGGCCCTGCCAGCGCAACGCCGCGTCGATATGATTGGCCGCTTCTTTGCTCAGACCGCGGTCGCCGATTTCAAAAGTGTGCGTCGCAATATGCACGCCATTGGCGAATAATTCTTCCGCCGACGGCGCCCGCTCGCTGTGGGAAATACTGCCCGCCAGCACCACCGTGTCGGTCAGATCATAGCGCGTACCGGCAGAATAACTTTGCAGATTGAAGCGCTCCGCCCGCTCGCCCTGCGCCTGATGCTGCTCGCGCTCCAAGCGCAGGCCGAGCTCTAACGACGCCCGCTCGCTCAAAGTCACATCCTCAACAACAAAAAGCGCCTTGGCATCTGAATCTGAAACGGGGAGATAGGCTTCATCGCCGCTCGCTTCAAACGCGCGCTTGCGCAGGTGCAATCCGACCACGCCTGCGCTATTGCCCACAGGCTGATGCTGCAGCTCAACGCGCAAGGCATTGCCGCGGACTTCAAACTCGGTTCCGGTTTCGCCATCTTCAATTTCCCGGTGCCGGTACTCAGAATTCACCGCCCTGATCCGCAACGCTTCCAACCAACCGGATGTGCGCTCCCACTCGCCGGCGAAGCGGGTGCGGGTCTGCTCCAGATCGATTTGGACATCTTCCTCAATGGGTACGCCGTATACCGTCTCATAACGCTCCTGGGCAAAACCCCAGTAACCCTGCTCGCTGTGGTGGCTGAAACCGGCACTGCCGGCACGGGTATCAACCGCGGAATTC
>JBFJYC010000197.1:0-6004 GCA_041622815.1 Spongiibacteraceae bacterium
AGCACGCTGACGAAACCCTACCGCTGCTTCACTACCGGCGGCCCTCCGGGCTGCCCTCTGTCAGTCGTGAGCCCTGTGAAGCGGTCTCTCTCCCTCTGTCGGCTCTCGGTTTTTACGTTACGCAGCGGCAGTCTTTCGCCACCGCTTTCAAGACTCGCGGCCCGGCACGATATGAGATAGCTGCCGGGGACGCGTTTGCGGAATATAAAGGCGCCGGCCGAGGCCACGGCGGAGACCGCTTCACAGGGCTCCGGCATGGTTGAGTGCAGCCCGGAGGGCCCGGACGCCATACAGCAAAAGCGTCCCCGGCAACTATCGGGCTACAAAGTGAAGCAATCCCCTTTAGCGGTAAACCGGAAACCGCGCGCAAATCTCCAGCACTTTGCCCTTCACTTCTTCGATCTTGGCATCCGCGTCGCCCGCTTCCAGCGCGTCGAGCACATCGCACATCCAGTGGGTCAGCTGCGCGGTTTCTTCAGCGCCGAAGCCACGGGTCGTGATTGCCGGCGTACCGACCCGCAAACCACTGGTGATAAACGGCGAGCGCGGATCGTTGGGCACGGCGTTTTTGTTGACCGTGATATTCGCGGCACCGAGGGCCGCATCGGCGTCTTTGCCGGTATAGGGCTTGCCGATCAGGTCAACCAGCATCAGGTGGTTGTCGGTGCCGCCGGACACGATATTGATGCCGCGCTCAACGAATACCGCAGCCATCACCTTCGCGTTGGCGACGACCTGCTGTTGGTAGATCTGGAACTCTTCGGTCGCCGCTTCTTTGAAGGCGACGGCTTTGGAAGCGATCACGTGCATCAACGGACCGCCCTGACTGCCCGGGAAAACCGCCGAGTTAAATTTCTTTTCGATCTCGGGGTTCGCCTTGGCGATAATCACGCCGCCGCGGGGGCCGCGCAGGGTTTTGTGGGTGGTTGACGTCACCACATCCGCGTAGGGCACCGGGTTCGGGTACAGGCCGGCCGCAACCAGTCCGGCGACGTGGGCCATATCGACCATCAGGTAGGCACCGACAGAATCGGCGATCTCACGGAACTTCTTCCAGTCCAGCACCCGCGAATAGGCGGAGAACCCGGCCACTACCATTTTCGGCTTGTGCTCGGTGGCCAGCGCCTGAATCTCGTCGTAATCGACTTCGCCGGTATCGTTGTTCAGACCGTACTGAACGGCGTTGTACATTTTGCCGGAAAAATTGGGCTTGGCACCGTGGGTGAGATGACCACCGGCATCCAGGCTCATACCGAGCACAGTATCGCCCGGCTGCACCAGCGCCTGGTAGACCGCGGCGTTCGCCTGCGAACCCGAATGCGGCTGCACATTGGCGTAGTCGGCACCGAACAGCGCTTTGACCCGCTCAATCGCCAGCTCTTCACACTTGTCGACGTACTCACAGCCACCGTAGTAACGCTTGCCGGGATAGCCTTCCGCGTACTTATTGGTCAGCTCGGTGCCCTGTGCCTGCATCACCCGCGGACTGGCATAGTTCTCCGATGCAATCAGCTCGATATGCTCTTCCTGACGCACACGCTCTTCGCCGATAGCAGCCCAGATATCGGGGTCAAAATCAGCAATATTCATATTCCGGTCAAACATAGTATTCCTTCCACATAGGGCGGGCCGGCGGGGGCGCGGACGGGGTTTCGGGGCGGTGAAAAAGGCGCGGATTGTACAACAATTGCCGCGCCGCTGTTAACGGCGCAGCGGTCAAAATATGCAGAATCCGGCGCTAGCCGCCGAGGTAGGGGTTACCCTCGCGACCACCGGACTGCGCCGGTGCCACCGGCGCGGTTTCGGCAGGTGCTGCCGGGGTAGGAGGCGGATCGCGCCGCGGCAGCGAACTGCGGGTCCACAGCAGCCAGCGCACCAGTTCCTGCGCCATTTTCTTGGCCTGCCGCGGCGACTCCCGCAGCAGGTTATGCTCTTCCGAGGGGTCCGCGACCAGGTCGTACAGTTCAGCAATACCCTCTTCATGCCACTGAATCAGCTTATAGCGCCCGTCCCGCATCGCGGTACCGGGCTTGCCGCCCTGCCGCGAATAGTGCGGATAGTTCCAGAACAGCTTGCGGTCGAGCTTGGCGCCGACGATGACATCAAACAGATTGGCACCGAAATGGTCCTGATAGGAGCGCATGCCCCCCGCCGCAATAATGGTCGGGAACAAGTCGGAGATCATCACCGGCTCATCGAAGGTAATGCCGGTCGGCAGCAGGCCGGCCCAGGACATCGCCAGCGGGATGCGCAGGCCGCCCTCGTACAAATGGCCTTTACCACCGCGCAGCGGAGCGAGGCTGGTGGCGGGGCTGTGCTCAAAGTAGTCACCGATAAAGTATTCGCGGTCGGCCAGCCCGCCGTTGTCTGACACCACAATAAACAGTGTAGTCGGCAACAGCCCCGCCGCTTCGACCTTTTTTACCACCGCGCCGACGCTGTCATCCACCGCGCTCAACGCCGCGGCGTAAGCCGGATTTTCAAATTCACCGCGCCGGCCCTTGCCTTTTTTCTCAACAAAATACTGCAGCTTTTCTTCGGGGGGCTGCAGCGGCATATGTGCACCGTAGTGGGACACTACCAGCAAAAACGGCCTGCCCTTGCTGCTGTCGATAAAGTCGGTGGCGGCGCGGGTCAGGCGCGCCGAAATATGATCACCCCAGTAGCTATCGAGGTAGTAACCCTCGAGCATATAGCGCAGCTCATCGAGCTTGCCGGCGTATTTAGCATGATCGAAGCCATGTGCTTTGGGGCCACCGCCATTGAGGTTCCACTTGCCGACCCAGCCGGTGCGGTAGCCCTTGCGCTGCAGCAGCTCGCCGAAGGTAGTCGATTCCGCGCGTAAATCGGTGCCGGAGGCCGGCACCTGCACCGGCTTGCCGAGGTACTCGGTGCGGCGGTATTTGCCGTAGATCGGCTCAATAAAATTGGTCACGCCGGCATGCTCAGGGGTTTTGCCGGTGAGCATCGCCGCCCGCGACGGCGAGCCGACCGGACTGGCGGCATAGGCGGCACGAAAATTCACCCCGGACAGAAACAGCCGGTCCAGATTCGGCGTCTCGTTGAGGCGGTTACCGTGAATCGATAAGTCGCCGAATCCGACATCATCGAGCACAATCAGCACAATATTCGGCTCGGGGCGCTGCTTGCCGTCCGCCGCCGCATCGCCGGACTGCTGCGCCCATACGCTGGCTGAGAAGCCGCCGAAAACAATCAGCGACAGTAAAAACGGGCGAAAAATCGCGGTCATCGGGCCATCCACAAGAAAAATCGGCGGCCATCATAGCAAATCCAAAGCACGCTGCTTAAGCAGGATTGCCGGTGTTTACCTTGAAGCAATACCCCGAAAAGGCTAATTTGCGCGCTCTTTTGTGTAGGTAACGGAAACAACGATGGCACAGTACGTGTACACCATGAACGGGGTTGGCAAAACCGTGCCCCCCAAGCGCGAAATTCTCAGCGATATTTCGCTGTCATTCTTCCCCGGCGCCAAGATCGGCGTGCTCGGCCTGAACGGCTCGGGCAAGTCGACACTGCTGCGCATCATGGCGGGCATCGACACCGAGATCAGCGGCGAAGCGCGGCCCCAGCCCGGTATTAAAGTCGGCTACCTGCCGCAGGAGCCGGAACTCGACCCGAACAAAGATGTACGCGGCAATGTCGAAGATGGTCTCGGCGAGATTAAAGACGCGCAGGCCAAACTCGATGCGGTCTACGCCGCCTACGCCGAACCCGATGCCGACTTCGACGCCCTCGCCAAAGAACAGGCGCGGCTGGAAAACATTCTGCAAGCCGGTGACGGTCACAACCTCGACCACCAATTGGAAATTGCCGCCGACGCCCTGCGCCTGCCGCCCTGGGATGCCGACGTCACGGTATTGTCCGGTGGTGAACGCCGCCGCGTCGCGCTGTGCCGCCTGTTGTTATCCAACCCCGATATGTTGCTGCTGGACGAACCCACCAACCATCTGGACGCCGACAGCGTTGGCTGGCTGGAACATTTTCTGTGCGACTTTCCCGGCACCGTGGTGGCAATCACCCACGACCGCTACTTCCTCGACAACGCCGCCGGCTGGATTCTCGAACTCGACCGCGGCCGCGGCATTCCCTATGAAGGCAACTACTCCGACTGGCTGACCAACAAAGAGAAGCGCCTGGACATGGAACAACGCGGCGAAGCCAGCCGCGCCAAAGCGGTAAAAGCCGAACTGGAGTGGGTGCGCAGCAACCCGAAAGGCCGCCGCGCCAAGAGCAAGGCGCGTTTGCAGCGCTTTGAAGAAATGAACTCGCAGGAATTCCAAAGCCGCAACGAAACCAACGAGATCTATATTCCGCCCGGCCCGCGCCTCGGCGATCTGGTCATCGAACTCAAGGGCGTCAGCAAGGGCTATGGCGACGAGCAACTGATTCAGAATCTGGACCTGCAGATTCCCAAGGGCGCCATCGTCGGCGTGATCGGCGGCAACGGCGCCGGTAAATCCACCCTATTCCGCATGATCGCCGGCATGGAAAAGCCCGACAGCGGCGAGATCCGCATTGGCGACACCGTCAAGCTCGCCTATGTCGAACAGCTACGCGACGCGCTCGATGACAACAAAACAGTCTGGGAAGCCGTATCCGGCGGGCACGATATTCTGACTATCGGCAACCGCGAAGTGCAGTCGCGCTCCTATATCGGGCGCTTTAACTTCAAAGGCACCGATCAGCAGAAGCGCGTCGGCGAACTGTCCGGTGGCGAACGCGGCCGCCTGCAGTTGGCCTGCACACTGAAAGAAGGCGGCAATGTATTGCTGCTGGATGAACCGTCAAACGATCTGGACGTGGAAACCCTGCGCGCCCTCGAAGAAGCTCTGCTCGCCTTCCCCGGCTGCGCCATGATCATCTCTCACGACCGCTGGTTCCTCGACCGCGTCGCTACACATATCCTCGCCTACGAAGACGATGGTGAGATTGTCTTCTACGAAGGCAACTACACCGAGTACCACGAAGACTATGTGAAGCGCAAAGGCGAACACAGCGGCCCGAAGCGGGTGCGGCACAAGAAGCTGAAATAGCCGGCCCGGCCAGCGCTGCGGCAATAGCTGCAGCGCAGCTTCGGGAATCGTGCCGCATATCTCTCTCAGCAATGCTCACTTTCTCACCAAGCGCTTAAAGCAATAACAGCTAATACAATCGCTTACCGAAAGAAGCAGGCGGATACACGGCAAGCAACAACAGCAAAGAGCGCATGCGCGCTTTGCTGCTGTTGTTGTTCGACCAATAAAATAAGAAGATACTGCAAAAAATCAAAAACATAAGAAGCTTGGCGGAAAGATTAATAATGACAAACCGAGCATGTCCGTTATTAAAAAGTTCGGCGTCATGAAAGCGTCTCTGTTCAGCTTTCCGGTACCTACGGAATTTGGCAACGAAACTGGCACAGCTACTTCGCCCGTCGAGAGTGGCACCACAGCGCTTTGGATGCCGTGGGCTGAGACGGCAATTGCAGCAGCAAATCGAGCCAACGGCGCTCGATCACTACGGGCACAGGCAGCTGATACAGGCTCCTCCTTAAGCGGTCACTCGGAGGTGGAATTGCGAGAAAGTATGACGGCCGTCACTGCCGTCGCTTCATCACTGGAATCCTTCCACAAATTTCTATGCGGCCTCGGCCTGAGGGGAACTAAAGCTGACGCCCCAACGGGAAAGCACAAGTCGCGTGGACTGGAAGTGTATGGATCACTGAATTGCGCTTTCGATATTCCTAAAGAACCAGAGGAGTGGAGGAATCGACTCTGGTTGCTATTCTACATTCGGAACTTTGCTGTTCATCCCGCATATGAGCAGAAAAATTTGTATAGGCACCCCCTCGGTCACGACACAACTCTCGTCAGGGGAATTCTCTCGTGTGAAGGAGCCAATGCGGCGATAGAACTAATGACAGATGTCTACTACAACGTAGTGACCCGGCCAAAGTCGCCCGTCTCGGAAAAACTCAAGCAGCAGATCGAGCCGATCTGTGCAG
>JBFJYC010000198.1:0-6004 GCA_041622815.1 Spongiibacteraceae bacterium
ACCGACAGCGGCAGGCCCTCTTCAATCCGCTGCCGCATATTCATGACTTTGTCGTACAAAAAGACGTTGTTGAGCGCCTCCGCAACAGTTTTCAGCGCCTGTAAGACCGGCACGCCGGCAGCGTATGAAATCGACAACGCCCGTCCGAAGCGGGCCATCGCGGCCATTTGCACGATCTCGCCAGAGACGGGGACGCTGAGTTTGAACTGATCCCAGCGCCGCTGCCCGAGGGATGAGGTCGACCACGCCTTCCAGATGATATACAGCAGCCCTGCGCACAGACCCAAGGTAAATATATTGCCGGCCACGAAGTCAGAAAGGCCCAATATTATTCTGGTTGGCAGCGGCAACTCAGCGCCGGCCTTGTTAAAGACATTGGCAAACGCCGGCACGACAAACCAGAGCATGGCCACCATCACGGCTATGGTCGTGAAGATTACGATCATGGGATAGCGCAGCGCGGTTTTCACTTTACGGATTGTTTCTTCTTCAAAGGTTAGATAACCCTGTAACCGTAAAAATGACTCTTCCAGACCCCCGGTCTCCTCGCCAACCCGCACCACACTGATCATCAGTGGCGGGAAAACAAGCGGATGCTTCGCCATGCCGTCGGAAAGCTGCAAGCCCGCATCAAGGTCGGCTTCTATTTCTCCCAGCACGCGGCCCAGCAATCGATTACTGGCGGAGGTGCGCAGCCCTTTTATCGCCCGGTTCATCGGCACACCGGACTTGGTTAACGCGTACATTTGCCGGCAAAACAACACCAGATCGCGAAGCGGAATTGTGCGTGGCTGAAACAGCGCCGCCAGCACCTCCATCGCATCGCTTTCTTTCGCGGTTTCGCGAATTTCAACCGGAACCATCCGGCTGCGAACCAAAAACCGGACAACATCGGACTCTGCCGCTGCCTCGCGGCTGCCTTCACGCATGGCGCCGTCCGCAGAACGGGCCCGCCAGGCAAAATAAGCCACTAGCTTTCGCTCCCGGCTTGATTAACCGCGAGCACTGAAACTTCTTCAGATACCCGCATCACTTCACTGACAGTCGTTTCACCGCGCGCAACCGCATCCAGACCACGATCGAGCATCGAGCGATAGCCTTGCTGCTTACGTGCGGTCTCGGCGAAATGCTGCATCTCACCGGAACGCATCGCTTCCGCCAATGTTGCGTCAATCCGCAGCATCTCGTGCAGCGCAACGCGACCCAGATAACCGGTCTCCTGACAGCGCACGCAACCGGTACCACGGGTAATCTCAACACCATCCAGCCTATTGGGCGCCACCACGTCGATAAATCGGGACTCGCTTTCGGTCAGCGCGTCCGGCCAACGGCAGGTATCGCAGATACGCCTGATCAGCTGTTGCGAAATAACCGTGTTCACAACCGATGCGATCATGTACGGCTGCGCGCCCATATCGACCAAGCGGTTAACCGTGGCTATCGCATTGCGGGTGTGCAGCGTACTGAACACCAGATGCCCGGTCATGGCGGCGCGCATACCGATATCCAGCGTCTCGGTATCGCGCATTTCACCGACCATAATAATGTCGGGATCGTGGCGTAGCGTTGCGCGTAGCACATCGGCAAAGTGCAGCCCTGCACGGGGGTTGATCTGCACCTGAGAGATACGCGGCAACATATATTCGATCGGGTCTTCGACCGTGATGATTTTACGGCCGGCCTCATTGATTTCACTCAGCGCGGCATACAGCGTTGTTGTCTTACCCGACCCGGTAGGCCCGGTGACCAGAATCATGCCGTTGGGCCGGCGAATATCGACTTTGAGATAGGCCAGGATATCTTCCGGCAGTCCCAACATATCGAGCTCACGCAATGCGCCACCCTGATACAACAGACGCATAACCACCGTTTCACCATACGGGGAAGGCATCGTCGCGACACGCACATTAACTTGTTGCCCGTGAGCCACCAGCGACAGGCGACCATCCTGAGGCAGACGCTTTTCTGCGATGTCCAGATTCGCCATCAGCTTTAAACGGCTGACAAGGGCGGCAGAAACCCGATGCTCGCGCAGAATCTGCTCCTGTAAAACACCGTCTACACGGTAGCGCAGCAGTAATCGATCGCGCTCGGGTTGCACGTGGATATCCGAAGCATTCATGCGCACCGCATCGGCGAACACCGAATCAACCAAACGAACAACGGCCGCGCTCGAGTCCTCATTGGGGGCAATAGGATCCAGTGTCAGTGTACGGGCGCCCACCTCCTCGGACACCTCATCGGCGAGTTGTGCAATCTCATAGTCTTTGCTGTAGACGCGACCGAAGGCATCAGCGAGTAGCGAGCCGGAAATAAGCGCGACCCGGAACGGGCGCTTAATTGCCCGCTCGAGCCGCTCCTTGGCTTCAAAATCGTCCGGATCGACCATACCGACGGTCGGGCGATCCGGATCATCGATCAGCACCAATGCGCGGTTACGGCGCGCCTGTAATTCCGACAGGCTCTTGGCACCACTTTCCGGAACCGGCCAGTGTGAAATATCAATAAACGGTACTTTTAACTGCGACGCGAGCACACCGAGCAGGGTTTTCTCGTCGACGATGCCACGGCGCGATAAAACCTCGGACAGACCACCGATACCGCCGCCGTCAATCTCTCCGAGCGCTTCGGTGAGCTGTGCTTCAGACACCAGCCCTTTGGCGAGCAGTGCATCGCCGAAATCCCGAACGTCTTCACCTGGCGCTAGCATCGGATTAGACAAGGCCTATTCCAGCCAGCCCTGCGGAATCGCACCGCCCAAACGTTCCTTGGCTTTTAAATACTCCGCATCACGGTCCCGCCACGACTCGACAATGGTCGGCTTGAGCAGGATGATCAGTTCACTGCGGGCGCTCACAGTGCGGGATTGTCCGAACAGATGCTTGAGCACGGGAATTTTTCCGAAAAACGGCGCTGAAAATTCCTGCTCGCTTTCCTGCTCGCGGATCAGCCCGCCGATCACAACGATCTGCCCGGAGCGGGCACGGATAACGCTATCCGATTCACGTAGATTACTGGTCGCCAGCGGCAGCCTTTGCACCTGATCCTGAATAATTATTTCCTTGCTGCCGTCGGTAACCTCGCTGACGCTAGGGTGAACATGCAGAATGACCTCTTCATCTCCGTATATCCGGGGCGTAACATCCAGCGCAACACCGGAAAAGAACGGCGTCAGTTCAATCTCAGTATTGGTAACCGCATTATTGCCCGTCGTTGTGTTGTTGCTGATACCGGTGACAAAAAACTCGTCGGTGCCGACTTTGATAACCGCCTTCTGGTTATTCAGCGTAGCAACCCGCGGGCTGGACAGTACCTTGATATCGCCCTGGGCTTGCAGAAACTCGAATACGCCCTGAAAGTCATCGTGGTCAATCGACAGCACCAGCGCGCCGCCCGCGGCTGCACTTGCGAACCCGGTAAGGCCGTTACCGACACCGATATTCAATGCCGAATTGGCAAGTGCACTGGTACCGTTACTCAGCGCGTTATTGCCGCCGACAATGCCGTAGAAGTCCGAACCCGACGCGTGCTTGTTCAACCCGCCCCAGTTAACTCCGACCTGCGTGGAATCATCCAGATTAACTTCAATAATCTTCGCCTCGATCAATACTTCGCCGTGAAAGGTACCGTGTGCAATCCGCAAAAACTCGCGGATGTCGCGCTGTGCCGATGCCCGGGCACGCACCATCAACGCACCGGATTCCGGGCTCAAAATCGCCAGCTCACCGCGACTCCGATCGATAATACTGTCGACTGCCAGCTGCAATTCGTCCCATACCTGCGATGTATTTTGCGTGCTGATTGTTGTACCCGATCCCGACGTTTTGGTGAAACTGGCGTTGTCGGACGCGATATTCGAGGAGCTGTCCGACGAAGAAATTTGCCCGGAAGTCACGTTGGTTCGCGAGCTACCCTGACGACTGAGGGCAAGATAATCTATGTGGTAGATACGGGTCTGAATCCCCGGTGCGCTGATACTGAAAATATTACCGCTTAATTCGATCGAAAAGCCGTACAAATCCGCAACCCGGGTCATCGCCTGCTCAAGGCTGACATTCTGCAACGAAGCGGTAATCAGCGGACCGGTAAATTCCGGTGAAAAAATAACCGAATAGCCGGTACCGCTCACCAGGCCCTGAAAGAAATCACGCGCCGGCATGCCGTCGGCTTCGATCCCAAATGTCCGTACCGGCGCTCCCTTAGCCACAGGCTCAGCTACCGGTGCTGAGACCGCAGGCTTGACCGGGGTGCGGTCAAGAGGCACCGCAGTCACTGCGTACATGTCGATCGCCGGCGCCGCCTCCGGTGCGGGCGCTACATTTGCTGTCTGTTGCGCGCAGCCGGCTAACTGCACCAACACCACGCCGACAATGAATGGCCTCATCGTCATTCCCCCGTTAATTCGCGACACGTTTAATATCCTTTTTCTTAATAGCCAGCTCAATGCGGCCGCGCTCCGGACTTTGTAATACAACCAGCTCCGGCGTTACCCGCTGCACTCTGGCGCCACCGATTTCGTCGCCGACACCCAGCCACTTATTGTTTACATTGGCCCGCCAACCCTCGCCTCTGCGCATGAGGCCGAATAAGCGGAATTCCCGGTCACCCGCTGATGCTGCGGCCGTTTGCACCACCTGCGGTACAAAATCTGACGGCCGCATCGGATCGGCCGACACCAGCGCCGGCGCCAACGCCATAGCCACCAACACCGCAATACATCCCGTTCTATTCATTCCACAGGTCCTCGGAATGGGTCAGTATCGCAAGATTAATCGTGACCTTGTTGACCGGATACTCCAACGCCTTCATTTCGAAAGCCCGGAAACTGAGGGTAGGAAACCTACGCGCCAACTGCTGCACCATTTCATGGACCCGCCCGTAGGAGCCTTCCAGCTCGAGTGTGACAAGATGCTTGTGAAACGACACCTCAACAGATTTAGCATCTTTCTGTGGCGACGCCCGTGAAATCAACTCCGGCGCCAGCTTTTCCATCCTGGTCAGCGCAATACCCGGGGTGCGGTTCAACAAGTAATCTATTACCGCATTGGCGCGCTCCGGCTCTATAAGTTGCTGATCAACCGTATCCGATGTTTGTTTGCGGCGCGCATCCAGGCGCTTTTGCAGCCGGCTGCGATCTTCGCGCAACTTATCATTCGGATCACGGGACAACTCAGCGCCCCGCACCATGATGTCCGCTTTGACTTCCGCGATATGTACTTTTTCATCATTCAGATTAGCCTTGAGAATACGTATTTCCTGCCTCAGGCTGTCGGTGATCGCAATATCAGTGCCCAGCAGCGCGGTCGCTACAATCATGATCAGTGCCAGCCAGCGTTCCCGCACCGCCATCAGTTCGAAACGTTTTCTAATATCCACCATCATTTGGCAGGCTCCACCAGCTTAAGCGTCGCTTCGAACTTCAGCGGCTCAGCATCCTGTGCAGTGACCAGCATATGGGTCACCGTAAGGCCGGCGCGCTGCAACTGTTCTTCCAAATTTCGCAAGTAGGTTGCCGAGGCGTCCGAGTGAATAGCGCGCCCCTCTAACTTCCCGGTCGGAACCGCGCGGTAATTGATTGCGATCTTCTCCAACCAAACACTTTCAGAGTCTGCCTTATCGAGGGCTATCAGCACATCGTCCAACCGCGCCATCGAAACGGTATCGCTGTTTCGCAACAGCTCCAGCACCGACAACCAGTAATCGTGGCGCGCCTCCATGCGCCTGATCTCTGCAACAAGCAGGGGGTCAGTCGACGGCAGCGGCGTACTATCGAGCGCCGCCAATTTTGCCTTGTCTGCGGCGAGTTCGTACTGCACCGACGCTAACTCGGCTTTGAGACTGCTGCGCTCCAGTACATTCCATGCCAGCAATGCCAGCGCGAGCACAATCGAAGCTGCCGCAACAGCTAAAAACCGGCCCAGCGACAGCTCTGTGGCTTCAGTCTTGGGCGGTCTGTGAAAATTAATTCTCTGCATAGGTTTAGAGCGCCGCGCCCACCGCCATC
>JBFJYC010000199.1:0-5911 GCA_041622815.1 Spongiibacteraceae bacterium
GGAATTTTGCCCAGCGGGCTGATTTTTTGAAATTCCGCATCCCTGGCAAAGGGCATTTGTTGGATCTGCTCAAACGGTATGTTTTTGATTGCCAGCACAGCCAGTACTTTACGGACATAGGGTGAGCCGGTGGCGCCGTGGATCTTGATCATGGGGAATCCTTGGAATATCTGAACATAGGGGCGCCGGCGATGATAGGGCGAATTGCCGCGGGCGCAAGGTTTACATAATGACACAATACGTGACAATATCTACCGTGCCCAATATCAGTCCGCCGGAGAAAACGATGAAAATCGGATTAATTCCTATCAATATCGGCAGCAAAAGCGTCGATGAAATGGTTGGTTTTGCACAGTTCGCAGAGTCAGTTGGTGTCGAGTCGGTGTGGACCTTCGAGCACACTATCGTACCGATTGAGTACGAGTCCAAGTACCCCTATAGCGCCGACGGCAAAATGGGTGGCAAACCCGACGCCAATTTTGTCGATCCGCTGATCGCACTGGCCGCGATTGCGGCGAGTACCAAAACCCTGCGTCTGGGTACCGGCGTCAATATTGTCTCGCAGGCAAATCCGCTATTGCTCGCCAAGCAGGCGGCGAGTCTCGATTTCGTCTCTAAAGGCCGGTTTATGTTGGGTGCGGGCATCGGCTGGTTGCAGGAAGAATTCACCGCGATGGGCGTGCCCTTCGAGCGGCGTGGCGCGCGATTCGACGACTACATTGTGGCAATGCGAAAAGTCTGGACCGGTGAGGTGGTGGAACACCAAAGCGATTTTATTAACTGGTCGGGCTTTCAAAGTTATCCTCTCCCGGTTCAGAAACCGGGTGTGCCGATCATTATCGGCGGATCCAAGGGCAAGATTTACGAACGTGTCGCGAAGCATGGTGACGGCTGGTTTGTGCCGGCCAATTCGCCGGAAATTCTGGCGCCGGCGCTTGAGCCACTGGCGGGTGTCTGTAAAGAACACGGACGCGATCCGGCAACTGTTGAGATCACCACCATGTGGGATAACAAGGGCGGTATGGACGCTATTAAGAAGTTTGAAGACCTTGGCGCGGCGCGGGTCCTGGTGCCTGTATTTGCGCTGAAAGGTGACCCGGTAAGCGGGTTGAATCAATTGGCCGAAGAGGTGATATCCAAGTTATGAGTGAAGCAGTAGCGCAACACTTGTTTGATCTGACACCGACCGAAGAGCAGCAGATGACCCGCGATGTGATGCGGCGCTTTGCGGCCGATGAAATAGCACCGGCTGCGCGCGACGCGGACGAAGCGGCGGCATTACCGGAAGGGTTTTTGCAGAAGACATTCGATCTCGGTTTGAGTTTTATGCCGGTACCGGAAGCATTGGGTGGTGTAGGTGCGGGTCGCAGTCCGGTGTCCAATGTACTGACCATGGAAGATCTGGCGGCGGGTGATATGTCGATGGCCATCGCCGCGCTCGCACCGCTGTCCGTGATCAATTGCATATTGGACTATGGGACTACGGCACAGCAGGAGCAGGTTTGCAGTGTCCTGGCAGGCACCGAATATACGCCGGCAGCGCTTGCATTGGCGGAGCCGGGCGTGAGTTTTAATCCGGCGCAACCCGCGACTACAGCGGAACTTCAGAGTGACGGCAGCTATGTCATCAATGGTGTGAAGAGCATGGTCGCGTTCGGGCCTGATGCCCGTTTTGTGATTGTTTTTGCCGATGTCGGCGGCGCGGTGAGCGGGTTTGTGCTGGAGGCCGGTCAGCAGGGTGTCCGCTTTGAAAAAGAAGATTATATGGGGCTGCGGCCGCTGCCGCTGTTTGCGATGACACTGGACGCAGTAGCGGTGCCGGCATCCGCCAAGCTCAGCGATAGCTTTAGCCTGAATCAATTTATTAGTGCCGGCAAGATTGCCGTGGCGGCGTTAGCGGTCGGTACCTGTCAGGCGGTACTCGATTACGTGGTGCCCTATGTGAATGAACGGGTCGCTTTCGGCGAACCGATCTCTAATCGTCAGGCGGTTGCCTTTATGGTCGCGGATATTGCGACTGAGCTCGAAGGCATGCGTCTGATGACGTATCGCGCAGCGGCGCAGGCGGAGCAGGGTATGGATTGCTCGCGGATCGCCTTTCTGGCCCACCGCAACGCGATTAAATACGGCATGAAAATCGGTACCGACGGTGTGCAGTTGCTCGGTGGTCATGGCTTCACCCGCGAGCATCCGGTTGAGCTTTGGTACCGCAATTTGCGCGCTTTGCCGGTACTGGAAGGCATGTTACTGGCCTGAACCGGCTAGCGGTCAAACCAAGCAAGCTCCCGAATTAGAGGTAGGCACATGATTAACCTGGAATTACCGAAAAACATCGAAGATACGCGGGCACTGTTACGACAGTTTTCTGAACAGGGATTGCGTCCGATTTCGCGTAAGTACGACGAGTTGGAGCAGCAGGAAATGCCCGAGGAGTTGCTGGCGCTGGCAGAGTTGCTGGCACCGGGCCGGGCCAAGCGGGATGCAGCCAATCGCAAAAGCAGCGCAGCGCCGGGTGAGAACCGGAACGGCTCGAATATGAGCACCGTCGCTGCCTGCGAAGAGATGTGCTGGGGTGACGTCGCCTTGTTTTTGGCGCTGCCGACAATCGGTCTGGGCAATGCAGCGGTCGAAGCGGTGGCCACCGATGCGCAAAAAGAAGAATGGGGTGAATTATTTGCATCGATGGCGATTACCGAACCGGGCGCCGGTTCCGACTCAGCCGGAATTAAAACGACGGCGGTCCTCGACGGCGATGAGTACGTCATCAACGGCACCAAGATATTTGTCACCGATGGTTTTCGGAGTAAACAGGTCGTGGCCTGGGCAACCCTTGATCCGAGTAAAGGTAAAGCCGCGATCAAATCGTTTTTGATCCCTAAAGGCACCCCAGGCATGACCGTGACCCGCACCGAACACAAGATGGGATTGCGGGCATCGGATACGGCGGAGATTGTGTTTGATCACTGCCGCGTCCCCAAAGCCAATCTGCTCGGCAATCCGGAAATTGCGGAGACGGCTGAAGAGCGCAAGAAAGCCTTTGGCGGTGTGATGCAGACTTTTGACAATACCCGGCCGACGGTTGCAGCGCAGGCATTGGGCGTGGCGCGGGCGGCGCTGGACCTTACCCAGGATCTGTTGCGGGAAACGGGATTGGTGCTGGACTATAACAAGACCTATCACGAAATGTCTGCGCTGGAGAATGATCTCTACGATATGGAGGCAGACTACGAGACCGCGCGACTGTTGGTATTCGAGGCGGCGTGGATGGCGGACAACAAACAGCCCAATTCTAAGTACGCCTCCATGTGCAAGGCCAAGGCCGGGCGTATGGGCAATCAGGTGACGCTGAAGTGTGTCGAAATTTGCGGGCAGGCGGGCTACAGCAAAGCGCAGCTTTTAGAGAAGTTTGCCCGGGATTCCAAGATTATCGATATCTTCGAAGGCACTCAGCAGATCCAGCAATTGATCGTTGCCCGGCAGGTGCTCGGCAAAGGCTCAAGTGAGCTGAAGTAAGCGAAGTCGGTTACACAGCTATTTAACTACAGAGGCAAGCCTCATGCGCTCCCCCCATTTTCTGGTCACCGTGACCGAGCCCCCGCGGGCATTGATCGATCTGATTAGCCTGCAGTTAAGCCGGAAGTTTCTTGAGCGGCTGCCGCCGGGCGATGGTCACGGGGTCATGGTTATTCCCGGATTTCTGAGCGACGACAAGTACACACGTCCGCTGCGGCGCTACTTAAAAAGGCGTGGCTATATAGTCTCCGGTTGGCGCATGGGCCGCAATCTGGGTCCTGCGTCCTTCGATCTGGAGGCGCTGCTGGCGGGTGTTGAAGAGTTAGCTACTGCAACCGGCGGCCCGGTTTCGTTAGTAGGTCACAGTCTCGGGGGAGTGTATGCGCGCGAATTAGGCAAGCAGGTGCCTGACAATGTGCGGCAGGTTATTTCGCTGGGCACGCCCTTCGGTGACAACAATCACGATGAGAATACCGGCATCAAGCGCCTGTTTATGCGTCTCAATCGAGAGGAGATTTTGTCGCCGGAGATGCAGGAGCGGCGGATGACCATGCCGGAAGCGCCACCGGTGCCGACCACGGCTATTTATACAAAAGGTGATGGTATTGTTGACTGGCGCAAGAGCATTCAACAGAACGGGCATGCGCAGACCCAAAATATTCGCGTACTCGGCAGCCATGCCGGCTTGTCGATGAACCCTGCGGTCTGGTATTTGCTGGCAGATCGTTTGCGCTTGCCCAAAGATGAGTGGCAGCATTTCCGCTCACGCCTGTTTATTCACAGCTAATAGAAAATCATACGGAGCAAATCAGAATGAGCGACCCGACATACGTGCCGCCAAAAGTTTGGACCTGGAATCAGGACACCGAACATAAATTCAGTAATATCAACCGGCCGATCGCGGGCGCGACCCATGACAAGGTGCTGTCTATCGGCGAGCACCCGCATCAACTCTACTCACTGGCAACGCCAAACGGCGTCAAAGTCACGGTGATGTTTGAGGAGTTGCTCGAACTGGGTATCACCGAAGCCGAATACGATGCCTGGTTTGTTAATATCGGTGAGGGCGATCAGTTCAGCAGTGGCTTTGTCGACATCAATCCCAATTCAAAAATTCCTGCGTTGATGGATCACAGCACGACGCCACCGACGCGGCTTTTTGAATCCGGCGCGATGCTGATCTATCTCGCCGAAAAGTTCGGCAAGTTCTATCCCACAGATCCGGCATTGCGTGCTGAGTGTTTATCGTGGCTGATGTGGCAGATGGCGAGCACGCCGTTTCTTGGCGGTGGTTTCGGTCACTTCTACGCCTATGCGCCTGAGAAGTACGAATACCCGATCGACCGCTACGCGATGGAAGTGAAGCGCCAGCTCGACGTACTGGACCGCAATCTTGCCGACCGTACTTATCTGTGCGGTGACGAATATAATATCTCAGATATAGCGACCTTCCCCTGGTACGGCGGTTTGGTCATGGGCAAACTCTATGAAGCGGCGGAGTTTCTCGATGTCGCTTCCTATAAAAACGTTGTCCGCTGGGCTGAGCTGATTGCACAGCGCCCCGCGGTGAAGCGCGGACTGCGGGTGAACCGTGCCTGGGGTCCGGAAGAAGAAATGGTAATCGAGCGCCACAGCGCAGCTGACTTCAAGTAGTCCGTAGCGGGCGTAATAGGGGTCTGGTATGACTGAACAATTTCAGGATCAGGGTGGCGCGGCGAGTTCTGACCCCAATCCGCTTGCTCGCTGGCTAATGTCGAAGGTGATGACTCAGGTCGTCAGTCCGGCACGTCAGTTGAAAGCGCGCAAAAAAGCCGAGTCAAAAAGAATTAAAGCCGGTCTGCCTCACGTGGTGGAGTATTTTCATCAGGTCGATGACGGCTACAGTCACCTTGCGGCACAAATTCTGGCGCCGCTCGCGGCACGCTATGACATAGAGCTGGTATGCCATCTGGTGACCGGGCCGGTCGATAAGAATGCGCCCGAGCCGGATTTGTTGTTGCGATTGTCCCGTTACGATGCCTTTCACGTAGCATCCGAGTACGGTCTTCACTTCCCTCAGCACGATGCGCCGTTGCCGGCACAGTTGTGTTCACTGGCGACCGCTATCCTCGCAGCACAGGATTCCGCAGGCTTTATCGAGTGCGCGGCGGAGGTCGGCCACGCGATGTGGACCGGTGATGAAGGGGGTCTGGAAGCACTCGCTGAAAAGTTGGGTGTTGCGGATACCGCGGAGGCGGAATCCCGTCTGGCGGAAGGCACCGCGAGGCGCACGGCGCTTAAACACTACTCGGGCGCGATGTTGTTCTACGGTGGTGAGTGGTACTGGGGCGTGGATCGCCTTTACCATTTGGAGCAGCGACTGGCTGAATTAGGGGCGGATAAGCAGGCGGGAGAGCCC
>JBFJYC010000200.1:0-5901 GCA_041622815.1 Spongiibacteraceae bacterium
GGCGCCCGCGCGCCGGCATCTTCGCGGCTCATAATCTGTACGTCGTCACCGGCATCTGCCACCGGCTTGTACAGCGTCAGTTTTGCCGCATCGATGTTGAATTCCCTGGTCAGCTGCTGCACCAGTGTTGCATTGAGGGCCGCGAGGCTGCGGGTTTCCAGCAGCGCCAGAATCAGGGCGCGGGTGCTGTTAAAAATCTGTTCGTTGGTGCCGGCATTATCGAGCAGGCCGTGGAGGCGGGCGCGGGCGTTGATATTGCGGTCGCGCAATACTTCGACCTGCCGTTCCATCAGCGATACGGCTTTGCCGCTGTCGTGACTGAGCGTGATTTCGCTGAGCAGTTCGCTGTGCCCGACAAAGAAGTCCGGATGGCTGCGCAGAAATTCGACCACATCGTTGTCGGATAAGGCCTCGGTCTTCTTCTTGGCGGCAGTGCTCAATGGCGGTTTCCTTTGTTAGTTGATGCTGATTTCGCCTTCAAATACGGTATTTGCAGGCCCCGTCATCTTAACGGCATGGCCCTCACCCTGCCACTCAATATGCAGATAGCCGCCGGGCAGATTGCACTTCACGCGTTCATTCAGCGCGCCCTGCAGTATGCCGCTGACCACCGCTGCGCAGGCGCCGCTGCCGCAGGCCAGGGTTTCACCGGCACCGCGCTCGAACACGCGCAGATTGATTTCATCGCGATTGAGTATCTGCATAAAACCGATATTGGCGCGCTCGGGAAAGCGGCTGTGGGATTCCAGCAGCGGGCCGAGGGTTGCCACCGGCGCGGTCTTCACATCGGTCACTGTCATCACAAAATGCGGGTTGCCCATCGATACCGCGCCACCGGTCACAATCTCGCCGTTGGCGTCGACCGTGTAAGTCGGGCTATAGGCGTCTGCGTGAAAGGGGATATCGGCCGGGTCGAGTTTCGGCTCACCCATATCGACGGTAATCAGCCGGTTGCGCTGGCAGTACAGCGTCATCTCGCCGCTGCGGGTTTCCACGCGGATGGCATTCCTGGCGGTGAGTTTTTTGTCGCGGACAAAGCGGGCAAAGCAGCGCGCGCCGTTGCCGCACTGGTCCACCTCGGAGCCGTCCGGGTTAAAGATGCGGTAGCGGAAATCGATATGCGGTCGCGTCGGCGGTTCAATCAACAGCACCTGATCGCAGCCGATACCGAAGTGGCGGTCGGCGATGCGGCGGATATGGTGGGGCTTGATCGGAAAGTGCTGGGTCACCAGATCGATGACCACAAAATCGTTGCCGAGGCCGTGCATTTTGGTAAAGCGGAGCAGCATTGCGGTGTCCCTGCGCTTCGCCGAGTGCGCGGTTTTTACGTGGCGGCAGCGTCCGGTAGAACGGATTCGCCCCGCATCAGGTCGGCGATGGTCTCGCGGCTGCGAACGAGGTGGGCACTAGCGCCGTCCACCACCACTTCTGCCGCGCGAAAACGGCTATTGTAGTTGGAACTCATGCTAAAGCCATAGGCACCGCTGCCCATCAGCGCCAGCAGATCACCTTCGCGCAGTGCCAGTTCCCGGCCCTCGGCCAGAAAATCGCCGGATTCACACACCGGCCCCACCACATCCCACAGCATCGGCGCGGCACTGCTGCTTTCCTTCAGCGGTAACACCCGCATCCAGGCCTGATACAACGCCGGCCGCATCATGTCGTTCATCGCTGCATCGACAATGGCGAAATTCTTGTCGCTGCCGGGCTTGAGGAACTCCACCTTCATCAGCAGCGCGCCGGCTTCGGCGACAATCGAGCGGCCCGGCTCAAACATCAGTTCCAGTTCGCGGTCACCGAGCCGTTGCAGCACTTCGCCGAGGTAGTCGGCTACCGCCGGCGGTTGTTCATCGCGGTAGCGCACGCCGAGGCCGCCGCCGAGATCCAGATGCTGCAGCTTGATGCCGGCACCGGCGAGTTTGTCGACCAACACCAGCACCCGGTCCAGCGCCGCGATAAACGGCGCGGTGTCGGTCAGCTGCGAGCCGATATGGCAATCCACGCCGTGCACTGCGATATGGGGCAGGGCGTTGGCGCGCTGATACACATCAAAGGCGTCGTTGATGTCGATACCGAACTTGTTGTTTTTCAGGCCGGTGGAAATATAGGGGTGGGTGGCGGCGTCGACATCGGGATTCACCCGCAGCGACACCGGCGCGATATCACCGCGCTCAGCGGCGACGTCGTTGATGCGCTCCAGCTCCGGTGCGGATTCCACATTAAAGCAGCGGATGCCGGCTGCCAGCGCGCGGGCGATCTCTTGCCGGGTTTTGCCGACGCCGGAAAACACCACGCGGTTGGCTGCTGCGCCGGCGGCGAGCACCCGTTCCAGTTCGCCGCCGGAGACAATATCAAAACCGGCGCCGAGCCGGGCTAACAGGTTCAGCACACCGATATTGGAATTGGCTTTGACCGCGTAGCAGATCAGGTGCGGGCGGCCGGCGAGGGCGTTTTGCCAGTCGAGAAAGCGCCGCTCGATGCCCTGCCTGGAATAGACATAGGTGGGGGTGCCGAATTCGGCGGCGATTTGCGCTAACGGCAGTTCCCCGGCGCAGAGTGCTCCGCGCCGGTAGTCAAAATCTTCCATGCTTATTGAACCGGGCCGCGGCGGGGTTCGTCGCCGAACGCCGGTTCCTCATTGCTGTCCGGGTCGTCCGGGAGAGTCAGCGGGCCTTTCTGGCCGCAGCCGGTGGTGACGGCAAGCAGTGTGGCCAGCAGCAGTGTGGCGAGCATCGACAAAGGATTGCGCATAGCGGATACAACCGTGAGTAAACAGACGCACATTATAGCGATTTATAAACCCCGCGGCTTGTGGCAGGGTGCGCCCTCGCCAAAGAGCTTTCACCATGCCCGAACTACCCGAAGTCGAAACCGTGTGCCGCGGTATTCGCCCGCATCTCGACCAGCAAACTTTTCGCGGCATGATCGTGCGCGACCGCCGCCTGCGCTGGCCGGTGGCCAAAGGCATGGAGCGCAAAGTCACCGGCAGCGTGGTGCAGTCGGTATTGCGGCGCGGCAAATATATTCTGATTCGCACCGACCGCGGCACGCTGATGATTCATCTGGGCATGAGCGGGCGGCTGTATTTTGTCGGCGCGGATACCCCCGCCGCGATTCACGACCATATCGACTGGCCGCTGAGCGGGGGCAGGGTGCTGCGCTTTACCGACCCCCGCCGCTTCGGCAGTGTGCACTGGTTGCCGGCAAGTAGCAGGGGGCCGGCAGGCGAACAGCACGCGCTGCTCGATCATCTCGGTCCTGAGCCATTGGAGGCCGGCTTTGACGGCGAGTGGCTGTATCAGCGTTCGCGCCGGCGCAAGGCGGCGGTGAAAACCTTTATTATGGACAGCCGCGTCGTGGTTGGAGTGGGGAATATCTACGCCAACGAGGCGCTGTTCGCCGCCGGCATTCACCCGAACCGGCAGGCCGGCCGCATCAGCCGCGCCCGCTATCTGGAGCTGGCTGATCAGATCAAAAAAGTACTGGCCAAGGCCATTGCCGAGGGTGGCACCACGCTTAAGGATTTTGTCGGCGGTGACGGTCAGCCGGGCTATTTCAAACAGCAGTTGCAGGTCTATGGCCGCGCCGGCAAGCCCTGCCGGGTGTGCGGGACGCCGTTAACCGAAATCCGGCTGGGCCAGCGCAGCACCGTATTCTGCAAGCAGTGTCAGCGCTGAAGCCGGCGCGCTGATGCTCTAAAGTACTTGGCAAAAACGTCGTAACGTGCTTTATTACAAAGGTTTTTTGCTGCTAATGCCCCTTTGGGCCGGCCCCTTGAAGGAGTGCCTCATGAATTTTCGACAACTCATCGCCAGCCGTCTTCTCGCCAGTATTTTTGCGGTGGCACTGTTACTGCCCGGTACCGCCTTCGCAGAGAAAGTTAACGAAGAGCCGACCATGCTCACCATGGGCGCGGACCTGCTGGTGGTGCGACCGGTCATGCTGGGAGTTACCGTGCTCGGCATGGCGTTGTACACCGTGACCCTGCCGTTCTCTTTATTGGGCGGTAATTCCGGGCAGGTATTTGAGACCATGGTGCTCGGTCCGGCGGAAACCACTTTTGTGCGCTGCCTCGGCTGCACCACCCCCGGTTATAACAGCGGACAGTAACGCGCCGGCGGGCTGATCTGCCCGCCGACTAACACCACATTTTCCGACACTGGTCAGCGCGCTCTGGAGCGCGCACAATGCCTCGCTCATATCCGCCTGACCGGAGCGAGTGATGAAAGCATCAGATCTGTTTGTTAAATGTCTAGAGCAGGAAGGCATCGAATATATTTTCGGTGTGCCCGGCGAAGAAAATGCCGACTTTATGATGTCTCTGGAGCAGTCGACGTCGATTCGCTTCGTTCTCACGCGCCACGAACAGGGCGCCGCCTTTATGGCCGAAATTTATGGCCGCCTCACCGGCAACCCCGCCGGCTGCCTGGGTACCCTCGGACCCGGCGCCACCAATCTGATCACCGGCGTCGCCGATTCCAATATGGACCGCTCACCGATGCTGGTGCTGACCGGGCAGGGCTCGACCGATCGCCTGCACAAAGAATCACATCAGGTGATGGATGTGGTGGCGATGTTCGAGCCGGTCACCAAGTGGGCGACCACCGTCCTCAACCCCGGCGCGATTCCTGAGATTGTGCGCAAGGCGGTGCGACTGGCGCGCACCGAAAAACCCGGCGCCGTGCATATCGAACTGGCCGAGGATCTGGCCAAGGTCGATGTCGACAAAGTGCCGCTGCAGGTCAAACGCTTCCGCCGCCCGGTGCCCGCCGACAAGATTGTCGATCAGGCCTGGGAAGCGTTGAAGAACGCCAAACGCCCGGTGATCCTCGCCGGTAACGGTGCCATCCGTAAGCGCGCTTCCAAAATGCTGCGCCAGCTCTGCGAGACCACCGGCATCGGCGTGGCCAGCACTATGATGGCCAAGGGCTGCGTCGATATGGACGCGGATTATTGCCTGTATACCGTCGGCCTGCAGGCGCGGGATCTGGTATCGAAAGCGATCGACGATGCCGATGTGGTGGTCACCCTCGGCTACGACATGGTCGAGTACCATCCGCGGCTGTGGAATAATCAGGTGGACAAAACCATCGTTCATATCGACTTCCTGCCGGCGGAAATCGATGACTGCTACCACCCGGATGTGGAAGTGGTGGGCGACCTCGCCCATTCCCTGTGGATGTTGCAGGAGCGCCTGAATGCGTTTCTGGCCGGTGGCGGCAAGCTCGACTGGGACTTCAGCGGCCAGCGCGCCGCCCGCGACAGCATGACCGAAGAGCTGGCGATTCATGCCGAAGACGACACCGAGGGCTTAATCCGCCCGCAGAAAGTATTGTGGGATGTGCGCAAGGTGATGGGCGCCGATGACGTGGTGCTGTCGGATGTCGGCGCCCACAAAATGTGGATTGCCCGCCATTACCAGTGCCATTCGCCCAACACCTGTTTAATCCCCAACGGCTTTTGCTCCATGGGCTTTGCCCTGCCGGGTGCGATTGCCGCGGCGCTGGTGTATCCGCAGCAACGTATTCTCGGTATCTCCGGCGACGCCGGTTTTCTGATGAACGTGCAGGAAATGGAAACTGCGCGCCGCCTGAACCTGAACTTCACCATGCTGGTGTGGGAAGACCACGGCTACGGCCTGATCAAATGGAAGCAGACCAACGAGTTCGGCAAACACACCGACTTGGATTTCGGTAATCCCGATTGGCTCAAACTCGCCGACGCCTTCGGCTGGCACGGACAGTTCGTCCACAACGCCCGCGACCTGCAAGGCGCGCTGGAAACGGCGTTTAACACCGACGGCCCGAGCCTGGTGGTAGTGCCCATCGACTATAGCGAAAACGCGAAGCTAACCAAGCGTCTGGGCAATATAGCAGTCACCCTGTAGGGCCGGCTTCAGCC
>JBFJYC010000201.1:0-5900 GCA_041622815.1 Spongiibacteraceae bacterium
CGGTACAACCTTAGAACCCGGCGAATGGTTTGAAATGACTCAGGAGCGGGTCAATCAGTTTGCTGACACCACGCTCGATCATCAGTTTATCCATATCGATGCGGAAAAAGCTGCACAAACGCCGTTTGGTGGCACCATCGCCCATGGTTTTCTGAGCCTGTCGATGCTGGTCCATCTCACCGCGGAACAGACGCTGGTGCCGGACAATATCGTTATGGGCATCAACTACGGTTTCGACAAGGTGCGGTTTCTAACGCCGGTCAGAACCGGAAAACGTGTCCGCGCCCTGGTGACCATCAAATCGGTAGAAGAAAAAGAAGGTAACCGCCTGCTCGTGAATCTCGGCTGCACGGTGGAAATTGAAGGCGAGGAGAAACCGGCACTAGTCGCGGATTGGCTCAATATGTACATACTCGGCTAGCGCGGAGGTTTTATCGCCCATGGGAATTTTCGGCCGCAACAAGGCGCAGCTACCGGATCCGGACAATGCCCTGCCCGGTAGGGCGGAGGCGATGCCTTTGCCGGCGGCGCACGCGGTACTGAAGTCACCGCTGGCGCCGCCTTGGCCCGAAGGCGTCACCAGTTCGCTGTTTGGCATGGGCTGCTTCTGGGGTGCGGAGCGTATTTTCTGGCGGCTGCCGGGGGTTTACACCACCGCTGTCGGCTATGCCGCCGGTTATACACCCAACCCTTCCTATGAAGAGGTTTGCAGCGGGCTGACCGGTCATAACGAAGTGGTGCTGGTCGCGTTTGATCCGGCTAAAGTTGCGTTTTCACAGTTGCTAAAAGTTTTCTGGGAGGGGCATGACCCGACTCAGGGGATGCGGCAGGGCAACGATACCGGTACTCAGTACCGGTCCGGCATTTATGTTGCGGACCCGGCCTTGCGGGCGGCGGCGGAGGCTTCTCTGCAAGCTTATCAGCAGGCACTAAAGGCCGCGGGGCGCAATGCGATTACCACGGAAATTCTCGGTGAAGTACCGTTTTATTACGCCGAGGCCTATCATCAGCAATACTTGCATAAGAATCCCGGCGGCTATTGCGGCCTCGGTGGTACCGGCGTCGCCTGCCCGGGCGACTAATAACTAGGCGGCTTCTGAACAGTCCTGTGCGCTTGCTAGGTGGCCGGTGGTGGCGTGGCGGGCTCGTCAGTCATCCGTAAGCCAATCGCCGACAGGACAATGGCGCCGATAATGCACAGGATCGTGGGCAGCAGGGTCTGATTATAGAGCGCGCCGGCAATGGCGCCGGCAATCGCAACGATCATTGACTGGATAAATCCGTACACCGAACTGGCGCTGCCGGCCTGCCGGGGAAAGGCGCTGATCGCACCCATCTGGCAATTGGCGATGGTCAGGCCGCCGTAGTGGAAAATAGCCATCATTGCGATGAGCAGCAGTGGCAGCGAGTGTGTGCGGGTGACCGCGAGTGCCAGAAATAGCAGTGCGCCGGCAATGCCGAAGCCAAACCCTCTGCGGATCAGGCTGATCCCGGATTGGCTGTACACCCGCCGCGAACTTGAGCGCGCGCCGGTGATATAGCCGATGATGATCACCATAAAAGTGTAGCCGAAATTTTCGACCGACACGCCGAGCAGGCCGATGACGATATAGGCGGTGGTTGAAATCCAGCAGAACATCGCCGCGAAAGCGCCGCCGCCACAAATGGCAAAGCCGACAAACTGCCGGTTGCCCAGACACTGCACAAAGCGCCCGCCGAGTTCGGCGGCGCCGAGCCCGCCGACGCCGATCGTCGGGCAGGATTCCGCGGTCGTTAGCGATGCGCTCCACGCGACTAAGGCAATCAGTCCGAGCGCGACAAATTGTGCTTGCCACGGAAATACCAGCAATAGCCAGCCGCCGACGATAGGTGCGATAGCCGGCACGATCGCCATAGTTCCCGACAGCGCTGCCAGCACGCTCGCCGCCTCGTGCGCGGGATAGCGATCGGCGACAATGGTTCGCGCCAGCACCGGGCCCGATGCCGCGGTGAGGCCCTGTAGAAACCTGCCGAGCAGCAACATATTCATATCCGGCGAGGCTGCGCACAACGCCGACGCTGCGATAAACAGCCACAGGCCGCTGCTGAGTATCGGTTTGCGGCCATAGAAATCGGACAGCGGGCCGTAGATCAGCTGCCCGAACGCCGCACCCGCCATAAAGATACTCAGGCTCAGCTGGCCTTTGCCCTCGGTCACTCCGAATTCCTGCACGATGGTCGGAATCGCCGGTAAATACAGATCGGTCGACACCGCCATCAGCGCGGCCATCAATAGCAGCATCAGTTTTTCAATCATTGCGCGGGCTTAGTATCGGGCTCATCGTTGGTTATCCGTGCTGAGGGTATAGCAGCGAGCGGTTGAGTGAAAAGCCGTATTCGTTTCCCGCGACACAGATGGCGCGTTATGATCCGGCTTCGGTTTTTATTGATGGTTTCGCAATGCGTGTTTCAAGCGGCTTTCTCGCGATTGCGGTGTCGGCTGTACTGCTATTGCCGGCGCCGGCGCTGCAGGCGACCGGCGCGCCGTCCGCGGTGCTTGAAGATCTTGCCGCGACATTTTGGCAGGCGCGGGAGATCCGTTTTCCGGAATTGCCCGCTGCCGACGGGCGCTACCCTGACAGCGGCAGAATCGGCGCGGTCAGTGAGGCGGGTTACGCGCACTGGCTCGCTTATGTGAATCAGCTACAGCGGCGGCTTGCCAGCATCGAGCCGGCGACACTGGCGGGCGAAGACCGTGCGCGTTATAAACAGCTGGCGGTGCAACTGGCCGCCGACCGCATCGAGTTTGGTGTGCCGCAGGTGTATCTGCGGCCGCTGTCGGAGCCGGATTTTTATTCCGCGTTTTTGAATCTGATGCAGCGGGCGCCGCTTGCGACGCTGGCGGATTACGAAAAATATCTGCAGCGACTCGCGCGTTTTGAAAGCTATGCGGACCAGAATACCGACTTGCTGTCCCGCGGTGTCGTTGAGGGACACGTGCATCGCTGTGAGGCGCTTGCTGGTATTGTTAAGCGTTTCGATGCGCCGCCGCCGAGTGCGGTGCAAGGCCATATTCTGTTGCGCCCGTTCACGGCGTTTCCGCCGGGCATCGCCGCTGAGGTCGCCGCGCGATTGCGGGAAACCGCGTTCAGCACGATGAGTCGCCGCATTGTGCCGTCCTTGCTCAAAGTGCAGAGTTTTCTGCGCGGACGTTATATACCATTTTGCCGGCGCGGCCCGGCGTCCAATTCGGATACAATCGGTCAATGAAGAAAACCTCGCTGTTGTTTATGAGTCTCCTCCTGTCCGGTTGCGCGCTGCTGTCAGCCGGACTGCAGGCGCCCGAAGTCAGTCTGCGCGCATTGCGACCGCTACCCGCCGAGGGGCTGGAGCAACGTTTTGAGCTGGTGCTGGGTATTAGTAACCCGAATGACAGAGCCCTGAAACTCGATGGCGTCGATCTCGAGTTGGAGCTGAACGGCAAGCGTCTGCTGCGGGCGATGACTAACCAGTCGGTGAGCGTCGGCCGGCTGGAACAGGGTGAAATTACCGTGACCGGTACGGTTTCCATGCTCGATGTATTGCGTCAGGGGCTGGCACTGCCGAATACCAAAAACTTTGATTACCGCTTGCACGGCCGCTTATTTCTGGCCAATTCTCCCGGCTATCTGCCGTTTACCAAGAGCGGCAGCGTTGACCCTGAGGAATTGTTGAAATGATGAAGCGAAAAACTTTAGGGCTGGTTGCCGCGGCGACGCTGCTCGGCGGCTGTCAGGCGTTGTTCAGCGACGTGAAGGTGCTGTACTCGGTGCCGGATGACTGTACATCGCTGGGTATCGTAGTGGCAGACGCCTATTCTGCAGGTGAAGCGGTATCCAATCTACAGGGCCAGGTCGAAAACCGCGGTGGCAATACGCTGCGCATGGAAGAGTCGAATCCGGGGGAGGGTGGCTATAACCACGGTCCGGATACCGGCTTTGAATTTCAGCGCCACCGTGGCGAAGCCTTTAACTGCCCGGAGAAGCCGGCGCAGAAGTAAACTACTGCTGCGCCGGCAGAAACCATCCTCGCAGGAATGATTTCCGCCGCTGCTGCCGGTTTCAGACGTGGACGCCGCTGAGTATAGCGGCGAGCGCTACCTGCTCGTTGGTGGCTTCTTTCTTCTCTTCTTCGGCGCCTTTGGCGGCGGCTGAATCCGGGAAGGTCTTGAATACCATATTCATAATCACTTCGGTCATCTTCGGCATCAGGGCGTTCATCACCTGCATACCGATACCCAGACGCGTGGCGATGCGTTTCGGCCGTTTGATGATGGCTTCCGCGATCATGTCCGCGGCCTGCTCCGGCGTCAGTGTCGGTACCGAGTCGTAGATCGAGGTCGGGCCGATCATTGGCGTGCGCACCAGCGGCATATTGATGGTGGTGAAAGCGATGTTGCGATCCGACCACTCCGCGGCGCCGGCGCGGGAAAATGCATCCAGTGCAGACTTGGAGGCGGCGTAGGCGGAAAACCGCGGCGAGGTGCCGACGATGACCGCAATCGACGAGATATTGATAATCTGCCCGGTGCGGCGCTCCAGCATTTTCGGTGCAAAACCCATCACCAGACGGATGGCGCCGAAGTAATTGAGCTGCATAGTGCGTTCGAAATCGTGGAAACGGTCAAAGGTCAGTTCCAGCGAGCGCCGGATTGAGCGTCCCGCGTTGTTTACCAGCACGTCGATATGACCGTGGTTTTTCAGCACCTCAGCGACCAGTTTGTCGCAGGAATCCAGATCCGATACATCGGCGGCGTAGAGGTGGGCGATGCCCCCGGCTCTGGTGATTTCGTCGCGGGTCTCCTCGAGTTTGTCGGTGGAACGGGCCACCAGAATCACTTCCGCGCCGGCGCCGGCTAATTGCAGCGCACTGGCTTTGCCGATGCCCGAGGAAGCGCCGGTGATCAGAATAATCTTGCCGGCAACATTGCCGCGCAGCGAGCGGTCCATATGCAACTCGGGGTCGAGTTTGCGCTCCCAGTAATCCCAGATGGTGCCGGCATAGTCCTTGATGCGGGGTACTTCGATGCCGCTGCCCTCGAGCGCGCGCTCGGCTTCGCGGTTGTCGTACATCGTCGGCCAGTTGACAAAACCCATCACCTGCCGGGGAATACCCTGCTCGGCAAGCGCCGAATTAATCAGTCGTTTTACCGGCGGCAAATTGCTCATGGCATCACGCACGCCCGGCGGAATAAAGGCGAACATGCGGGTGTCGATGCGCAGTGCCATGCGCGGGCCGTGGCCGGCCTCGGCAAAAACATTCAGCAACTCGCCAACGCGGTAGGGATCCGGGTCGGTCAGGTGGAAACACTTGCCGTCGAGTCCTTCTTTATGGGCGATGTGATCCATGGCGTCGGCGATAAAGTCCACCGGTACCACATTGATCCTGCCGCCTTCGATACCGATCAGGGGCATCCACTGGGGTACTGTGCGGCGCAGGCGCTGCAGCAGCTTGAAGAAATAATAGGGACCGTCAATCTTGTCGATTTCGCCGGTTTTTGAGTGGCCAATGACCATGGCCGGACGGTAGATCCGGTAGGGGATCTTACATTCGTTACGCACCAGCCCTTCCGATTCGTGTTTGGTCTTGAAGTAGGGGTCGTCGAGGCCGGTGGCCTCCTTAAACATATCTTCGCGGAAGGTGCCTTTGTACTGGCCCGCTGCGGCGATCGAGCTGGCCAGATGGAAACATTTGGCGTCCAGCGCTTCGGCGCAGGCGATCGCATTGCGGGTGCCCTGAATATTCGCGATTTCCTGGCTTTCGGCATCCGCTTTGAGGTCGTAGATGGCGCCGAGATGGAAGAAATGGTCGATATTGCCCTTTAATTCTTTGAGCTGTTTGGCGCTGACACCGAGGTTTTTCGCGCCGAGGTCACCGACCAC
>JBFJYC010000202.1:0-5870 GCA_041622815.1 Spongiibacteraceae bacterium
CGCGCCGGTACAGAACCGGAAAAAGCGCTCTCATTTGTCGGTCTGGGCGGCGGCGCAGCCGAGTCGCTGGCGCTGCCGGTTATTCCGGTCGATGCATTGATGTCGCCGGATATTCTGCTTGTGTGTACCAAGGCCCAGCACGCTGCGGCCGCGGTGACGGAATGCGCGCCTTTTTGTGATCAGCACACGCAGTTGGTATTGCTGCATAACGGGCTGGGCGTAATGGAAGAACTGCCGGGCGTGGTGCGCGACTGGAAAATCTATTCGGCGGTGACCATGCAGGCGGCGCATCGACCGCAGCCATTGCTGGTACATCATACCGGCAGCGGCGATACCCTGCTCGGCCCGTCACTGAACAGCGATTTGAAAACCGCCGCCGATGTGGCAAAGGCGCTGTCCACTGCAATTTGCCAGGTGACAACGGTAGAGGAAATCGCGCCGGTGCAGTGGCGTAAGCTGGCGGTGAATTGTGCGCTGAATCCGCTGACGGCGCTTTACGATTGCTGTAACGGTGAGGTCGCCGACAATCCGGAGGCGGCGGCGCTGCAACTGAGTCTGACTGAGGAAATCATGGCGGTGGGCGAGCAGCTCGGCGAGGCTTATCGGCTACCGGAGTTGCCGGCGCTGTTGCAGCAGGTCATGCGCGATACCTATTCGAATCCTAATTCGATGCGCTGCGATGTGCAGGCGGGGGTGGAAACCGAGATCGGCTATATCAACGGCTATCTGTGCAAGCTGGCGGAGCAGGCCGGCATCGCGGCACCGCTGAATCGCGAGATTGTGCAGCGAATCGAGGCCCTGAATCGGGGCTAGCACCCGGTGTTGCCGATAGAAACCGCGACTGCGTCACGCCCGTATCCGCAGAATCTTAAATTAATTATAAAAATCATATAGTTAGAATTTTGGGTCGGTACCGCAGAGATGTCGACTGGCCCACAGTTCGTATCCGTACTCTTCTTTATCATGCTTCGCCATACCAAGACATCTCACCCCCGATTCCTGCAGCGACAGGGCACCGCGAGGACTACCGCATGGCTGGCAGGACTTTTCAGGCAGGTTTTTCGCTGATCGAAATGCTCATTACCTTGAGCATCGTGGGCATCCTCAGTGGCGCTGCGGCACCGGCGTTTAACGACGTGTTGGCCGGCAGCCGGGTTGAGGCTAGCACCGGTTCTTTGGAGGCCAGTCTGAATTTGGCACGGTCCGAGGCGATCACCCGCGGCGCTGCCATTACCGTGGCCGCTGTTAGCGGCGATGACTGGTCCACGGGGTGGAATACCTTTATCGATCGGGACGGCAATGGCGTGCTTGATGCGGGTGACGAGTTGATTCAGCTGCGTTCCGCGCAGGCCAATGTCAGCATCGAGGCGGTAAGCTTTACTTCCGACGCCAATGTGAACACCTCGGTGATTACCTATATGGCCGACGGCTCCGCCCGCAGCCGCGGCACCTTTAATATCTGTGTCGCCGGCGACGCCGAAGGCCAGCGTTTGGTGATCAGCGCGGTTGGTCGTTCGCGTCCTGCAGCGATGAGCTGCGCGGCCTCTTGATTGGCAGGGCCGGACACAGATCTACAGCAGTAAAAACCGCGACTAAGTTGTGCCCGGTCGCCGGGAAACAATAAAAATGTTTAGCAATAAAATTATCCCTTAAACCAGCAATACTGAAGTTATGCCGGCACCGACGACATCCAGCATCGCCAGCATGTTTCAGCAGAAAGCATTCACCCCCGTCGAAATACTGCTTCCCCCGCGCGTTGCAGGTAGCTGCTGAATCACAAGATTGTGCAGCGAATTGAGACTCTGAATCGGGGTTAGCCACAGCCCCCACCGCCGAAAACCGCGACTGTGTCACAGTCGTCCGCAGAAAAACTCTAAAAATCCTTATAAATCATGCAGTTAAAAAATAAGTAGTTCTACGCAGTTGTGTGAATTGGTCCGCAACCCGCATACGCACTCATCCCTATAATTGTTCGCCATACACAGACATTAACCACTGAATTCGTGCCGCAGCAGAGCACAGAGGGGTAAAGGAAATGGCCAACATGACGAATCAAAAAGGTTTCACACTCGCCGAAATGCTCATCACCCTGGGCATCATGGGTATTCTGACCGGCGCAGCGGTGCCGGCGTTTAACGATGTGATGTCTGGCAGCCGTGTTGAAGCCACTACCGGTTCGCTGGAAGACAGCCTGCATCTGGCCCGCTCAGAAGCGATTACCCGCGGCGCGGCGATTACAGTAGCGCCGGTTGCCGGTAACGACTGGTCTACCGGTTGGAATACTTTTATCGACCGCAACGGCAATGGTGCCATGGAAACCGGCGAAGATTTGATTCAGGTGCGCGAAGCGCAGGATAACGTGAGCATTGCAGCAGCGCTGGTTGCGACTCAGGGCAGCGCTACTGCTCCGGTAGTAACTTATATGGCCGACGGTTCAGCTTACACCCGCAGCAAGCTGACAGTTTGTGTGGCTGGCGACGCAGATGGCAAGGTGTTGGAAGTGAGCTCGGTAGGTCGTTCACGTCCTGCAAAGGTTAGCTGCACCGGCTAATACAACTTCTACAAGCTGAAAAAAAACGGCGGGTTCCTGAAAAGGTTCCCGCCGTTTTTCGTTATGGCTTTTGTGCTTTTAAGCGGCGTTAAATACGCAGGCCGCCGTCCATCTCGATGACGCGCCCGGTCAGGTAGTCGCTCTCGAAAATAAACGCGGCAGTGCGGCCGATTTCTGCCGGCTCACCCAAACGCTTCATCGGAATGCCCGATGCCATTTTCTCCAGTGCTTCCGGCTTCATGCTCGCCACCATCTCGGTCATGATAAAGCCCGGTGCAATGGCATTGGCGCGAATACCGTAGCGCGCCAGCTCCTTGGCCCAGGTCACCGCCATCGCGGCGACACCGGCTTTCGCGGCGGAGTAGTTGGTCTGCCCCATATTGCCAGCCTTGGAGATGCTGGAAATATTGATAATCACACCGCCGTTACCGAACTTAATCATATGCTCTGCCGCTTCGCGGCCGCACAGGAAGACACCGGTCATATTGACGTCGATCACCGCCTGCCATTCGGCGAGGCTCATTTTCTTGACGATCTCGCCGTCTTTGACTTTTATCAGTAAGCCGTCGCGGAGAATGCCCGCATTGTTGATAACGCCGTCGAGGCGGCCGAAATCGCTGGCGACATTGTCAAACAGTTCGACCACCGAAAACTCATCGGCGACATTGGCCTTGTAGGCGCGGGCGTCGCCGCCGGCGGCTTTGCATTGCGCGACGGCGTCGTTGAGCCGGTCTTCGTTCAGGTCCACCAGTGCCAGATTGGCGCCCTTGGCGGCCAGTTCCAGCGCTATTGCCAGACCTAAGCCCTGCGCGCCGCCGGTAACAACAATTGCCTTGCCGTTTAAGTCCATAGTATCCGCTCCGTTTTTGTACACGTTGTCGTTAAATAAAGGCCGCGGATTCTATCGCAATCGTTCGCCCGCCACAGCAACCGTGATAGCCTTCGCGCCCATGCACTGGTTCCTGTTCTTCTTTATCGCCACCCCCATGCTCGAGATGTGGATTCTGATCGAGGTGGGCGCTGTTATCGGTTCGCTGCCCACCATCGGTCTGGTCGCGCTGACCGCCGTGATCGGCGCCTGGCTGCTCAACCGTCAGGGGCTGAGCACATTGATGCGCGCCCAGCAGCGCATGGAAGCGGGCAGTTTACCGGCCACGGAAATTGTCGAAGGCCTGTTGCTGGCGGTGGGCGGGGCGTTGCTGCTGACGCCGGGTTTTGTCACCGATGCTATCGGTTTTGCCTGTCTGCTGCCTTTCAGCCGTCGCGCCATCGCATCTGAAATCCTACGCCGCGGCATCATACGGACCGCGCCGGGCGGATTCAGCGCCGGCGGCGCGGAATTCAGCGACGGTTTTCGCGACCCCGATCGTCCCCATGCCCCCGGGAATACGACGATTGAGGGCGATTTTCGCCGCGAAGACGGCCATTCATCGCGCAAATAGCATTTTTTCGCCCCGCCGGCCTTGAAAACCAAGCTGTAGCCCCCATCTCCATTGGCGTCCCGCCGTTGTAACGCTTGACTCATTGCCGGTCAGAGCTATGATGGCGCACCATTTTTAGCACTCTACCCATTAGAGTGCTAAAAAGGCGCCCCTCCTAATAGGGAGCCGGGGCACCCCCACAGACATTAAGACCTTTAACAGGAAGGGAGAAATCACAACATGAACATTCGTCCGTTATACGACCGCGTTGTCGTACGTCGCAAGGAAGAGGAAGCAACCTCAGCCGGCGGCATCGTGCTGCCCGGTTCGGCCAAAGAAAAGCCCAACCAGGGTGAAGTTCTGGCCGTCGGTGAAGGCAAATTGCTCGACAGCGGCGAATTGCGTCCGGTTGGCGTAAAAGTTGGTGAGAACGTTATTTTTGGTCAGTACTCAGGCAATGCCGTGACCATCGATGGCGATGAATTTGTGATTCTGAGCGAATCTGAAATCTACGGCGTGGTCGGTTAAGTCGGCGACGACAGACGACTCAATCCAATCCACAAACGAATTTAACAGGAAGTAATATCATGGCTAAAGATGTAATTTTTGGTGACGAAGCCCGCTCCAAAATGCTCGCCGGTATCAACGTACTGGCTGACGCGGTAAAGGTCACGCTGGGCCCCAAAGGCCGCAATGTAATCCTCGACAAATCTTTCGGTGCGCCGACTGTCACTAAAGACGGTGTTTCGGTTGCCAAAGAAATCGAGCTTAAGTGCAAGCTGCAGAACATGGGCGCGCAAATGGTGAAGGAAGTTGCTTCACAGGCGTCTGACAAAGCCGGTGACGGTACCACGACTGCCACCGTTCTGGCGCAGGCGATTGTTAATGAAGGCCTGAAAGCAGTAGCTGCCGGCTGTAACCCGATGGACCTTAAGCGCGGTATCGACCAGGCGGTCGCTGCAGCGGTTGAAGAAATCAAGAAGATGTCTACGCCCTGTACTGACACCAAGGCAATTGCTCAGGTAGGTACTATCTCTGCCAACGCTGACACAAATGTCGGTGACATCATCGCTGAAGCGATGGACAAGGTTGGCAAGGAAGGCGTTATCACTGTTGAAGAAGGCAGCGGCCTCGCCAACGAACTCGACGTTGTAGAAGGTATGCAGTTCGACCGCGGTTACCTGTCACCTTACTTCGTGAACAACACCGAAAACATGACCGCTGAACTGGAAAACCCGTTCATCCTGCTGGTCGACAAGAAGATCTCCAACATCCGCGAAATGCTGCCGGTTCTGGAGCAGGTAGCTAAGTCCAGCCGTCCGTTGCTGGTTGTTGCTGAAGATGTAGAAGGCGAAGCGCTGGCAACTCTGGTTGTGAACAACATGCGCGGTATCGTTAAAGTCGCTGCTGTTAAGGCACCGGGCTTCGGCGATCGTCGCAAGGCGATGCTGCAGGACATCGCGATTCTGACCGGCGGTACGGTTATCGCTGAAGAAATCGGCCTTGACCTTGAAAACGCTACGCTGGACCACCTCGGTTCTGCCAAGCGCATCACTATCGACAAAGACAACACTGTCATCGTCGATGGTGCCGGCGCATCAGCTGATATCGAAGCGCGCGTTAAAGAAGTCCGTGTTCAGATCGAGAACACTACTTCTGACTACGACCGTGAAAAGCTGCAGGAACGTGTTGCTAAGCTCGCCGGCGGTGTTGCGGTGATCAAGGTTGGCGCAGCCAGCGAAATCGAAATGAAAGAGAAGAAAGCCCGCGTTGAAGACGCGCTGCACGCAACCCGTGCTGCCGTTGAAGAAGGTGTGGTACCCGGAGGTGGTGTTGCACTGATTCGCGCGGTTGACGCAATCGGTTCTATCGAAGGCGCTAACGCCGATCAGACTGTA